>JAIOSZ010000138.1 GCA_021107335.1 Desulfuromonadaceae bacterium
ACAGACCGAGCAACAGCAGTCCGACCCCGACACAGATAGCGATATCGGCCACGTTAAAGGCTGGCCAGTGATGTCGGTACCAGTGCACATCGAGAAAGTCGATTACTTCGCCGAGCCGCACCCTATCAACCAGGTTGCCTATGGCGCCGCCGAGGACCAGACTCAGGCCGATCTGCTGACCCCGCTGAGAGTCCTCCACCTGGCTCAAATACCAAAGGATGCCGACCACCGCCAGCAGAGCCACACAGATAAAAAACGGCACCCTAAAGGCGCTATCGGCGAACATACCGAAGGCCGCCCCCTTGTTGCGCACATAGGTGATATGGAAGAAGTTCTCCACCACCTCCAGGGACTCGTAGAGAGCGAATCGCCGATCGATAAAGATCTTGCTGAGTTGGTCAAAAAAGACCACTAACCCGGCGATGGGCAGCGCCAGGCGCAACCGGTTTATCATCATGAGGTCGCCAGAGCCTCCCGGCAACGCTGGCAGGCGCCGGGCTGGGCCTCGTCAGCACCAACGGTGACCGAGTAGTTCCAGCAGCGCTCGCATTTGTCGCCCTGGGCCTTTTCGATACGGATTTTAAGTCCAGGCACGGCCTCGCCAACCTGAGAGGTTTCCAGGTTAGTGCAGAGTTCCGCCTGGGAAACAATAAACAGAGTGGCCAACTCCTCACGATAATCTTCCAGCAGCTCGGCCACTGGTCCTGCTGGCGCCTCCAGCAAAACCCGAGCATCGAGGGAATGACCAACCAGTTTTTCGTTGCGGGCCAATTCCAACGCTTTGCTCACATCGGAACGAATCGCCAGTAATTGCTGGTAACGCTCGTTAAGAGCGGTATCAATCAGGCTGCTTTCAAAGCGGGGGAAGCGGGCCAGATGCACGCTCTGCTCCCGCTCGCCGGGCAGATACTGCCAGATTTCCTCAGCGGTAAAGGACAGCACCGGAGCCACAAGCCGGGTCAGGGCATCGAGAATGCGGTACATAGCGGTCTGGGCACTGCGCCGGGCCAGACTTCGGGGCGGCGAAATGTAGAGCCGATCCTTGAGCACGTCGAGATAAAAGGAGCTCATCTCGACGCTGCAGAAGTTGTGCACCGCGTGGTAGATCACGTGAAATTCGTAATCGTCGTAGGATTTCTCCACCCGGACGACCAGATCCTCCAATTGACCGAGGGCCCAGCGGTCGGTCTCCAGCAAGTCACTATCGGCGACACTGTCCGTCGCCGGATCGAAGTCGTGAATGTTGCCAAGAATGTAGCGGGCGGTGTTGCGGATACGGCGGTAAGCGTCGGAGATGCGCTGCAGAATCTCCTGACTGACACGGATATCGTCCCGATAGTCCTGAGCCGCCACCCACAGACGCAGGATTTCGGCGCCGAACTTCTTGATAATTTCTTCGGGAGCAACCACGTTACCGGTCGACTTGGACATCTTCTTGCCCTTGCCATCGACGACGAAACCGTGGGTGAGTACCGCCTTGTAGGGAGCCACACCACGAGTACCAACGGAAGCAAGCAGGCTGGAATGGAACCAACCGCGATGCTGGTCGCTACCTTCCATGTAGAGATCCGCCGGGGAGTTGAGATAGTCCCGGTTTTCGAGGACCGCGGCGTGGGAAACACCTGAGTCGAACCAGACGTCAAGGATATCGGTCTCCTTGACGAATTCGCCACCGCCGCAAGAGGGACAAGCGGTACCGGCCGGCACCAACTCGGAGGCCTCTTTTTCGAACCAGACGTCGCTGCCCGTCTCTTCAAAGATATCTGCTATATGGTGCATAAGCTTGCCGTCGGTCATGGCCTCGCGGCAACTGGCACAATAGAAAATAGTGATCGGCACCCCCCAGCTGCGCTGGCGGCTGATGCACCAGTCGGGACGCTTTTCGATCATACCGTAGATGCGTTCCTTGCCCCAGCGTGGGATCCACTGCACATCGTTGATGTGTTGCAGGGCCTTTTCACGCAGATCGTTGGCGGCCATAGAGACAAACCACTGCTCCGTGGCGCGAAAGATGACCGGCTTTTTACAGCGCCAGCAGTGAGGATAACTGTGGGAAACCTTGCCCAGTTTGAGCAGGGCGCCGACCTCCTCCAGCTTGGCGTTGACTGCCTCGTTGCCTTCAGCCAGCTTCATGCCGCCGAACAGCTCCAGATCAGCCACGTATTTGCCGTAGTCGTTGACCGGGTTGAGAATTTCCAAGCCGTAAGCGAGTCCGACCACATAGTCATCCTGACCGTGACCGGGGGCGGTATGCACGCAGCCGGTGCCGGCCTCAAGGGTGACGTGATCGCCGAGTACCAGCAACGAATCACGCTGATAAAAGGGATGGCGGCAGACCTTGCGTTCGAACAGCTTGGCATCGAAAGTAGTTAGAACCTGGTAGTCGTCAATGGCCAGCTGGCTCATGACGCTGGTCACCAGGCCCTCGGCAATCACCAGCAGTTCATCGCCAGCTTCGACCACGGCATAGGGTAGCTCCGGGTTGAGACAGACCGCCAGGTTGGCTGGGATGGTCCAAGGGGTGGTGGTCCAGATGACAAAGGACAGGCGCCGGCCAGCCAACTCCATTAGCTCCTCGGGCAGCTCATCGGCAAAGGGAAATTTGACGAAGATCGACGGCGAGGTATGGTCAGCGTATTCGACTTCGGCCTCAGCCAGAGCGGTGACGCAAGAAGAACACCAGTGGATCGGCTTCTTACCCTTGAACAAACCACCCTGCTCGGCAAAGTGAGCCAACTCGCGGGCGGTGGAAGCTTCGTAGTGCTCGGTCATGGTCAGGTAGGGGCGATCCCATTCGCCAAAAACGCCGAGACGTTCGAACTCGTCGCTCTGAATTTTGACCCACTCGGCAGCATACTCGCGACAAGCCTTGCGAATCTCGCTCTTGCTCATATCGCGCTTTTTCTTGCCGAGTTTCTTATCGACCATCAGTTCAATGGGCAAGCCGTGGCAGTCCCAGCCCGGCACGTAAGGGGCGTAAAAACCCTGCATACGCCGGCTTTTCAACACCACATCCTTGAGAATTTTGTTCAGCGCATGACCGATATGGATGTGTCCGTTGGCATAGGGGGGGCCATCGTGCAAAGTGAAATTAGGCAGGGTTTTCCCTGTCTCTTCGAGCTTCTGATAGAGCCCTTCGGTCTGCCACTTCTCGAGCATCTCCGGTTCCCGTTTGGGCAGATTTCCGCGCATGGGAAAATCAGTTACCGGCAGATTGAGGGTCGTTTTGTAATCCATATCGCTGCTCCCGCGTTGCTTTCATGGGTAAAAATCAAGTCAAGTAAGTTAGCAAAACAGCCGCATAAGTACAAGAAAAAAGGCCTCCAAGAGGAGACCTGCATTCCGGCATCAGATGCCGCTAGTACCCCTACTGGGCGCGGGGCGACAGTACTAAAAACAAGGCATAACCTTGATGCTTTCGCAACAAGTCATGAGATGGCTAAGCCATCAACCTTCGACCTCCGTCAAACCAAGCAGACTTCTTCGCAACAGATTGGAGATATTGGTTCCCGACTGCTTAGCCAGTTTCTTCAACTGCTCCATCTCGCGGTCGTTGATGCGGCAGGAGACAATAAACTTTTTAGGATTTTCAACAGATTTACCCATAACATACCCTCCAATGAACCCTGTGACACAAGCCAGTCACAGATCAAGCACCTTGACCGATTAAACACCAACAATTGTATACATCATTGCAAAGCTGTTGCCACAACCGAAGTTCTAGCAAATCTTTTGAAGTTATCCCATCATTACGAATAGTTGTCATGCCTGACAGGAAACAACCATCACTCTTGTCGGTTCCTAGTCAACGTCTCAATCAGACACAATTCGCACCGGAGCGCTACAATTTTACCCTTGCTCGTGACTACTGCAACCGTTTGCAAGCATCTCCAAGGACCGCGTCCCAACACAAAAAAAGCGCCCGCCACACACTGCGACAGACGCTCATTTTTCTAGAACAGCACTAATCAATACTGTTAGCAGACTGACCAACGGATGCCAAACGGTCGAGCAAGCAATAGAGGGTTTCATGCAGGCGCTCAAAGACCGCCGGCGGTGCCGCCAGCATCTGCTCGGCACTCTGCACGTAGCAGCCGGGCACAATATCCTCGCCGCAATGATCGATGAGTCGCCGCATACTGTCTGCGGTGACCTCAAAGTGAAATTGCAGGCCGAGCACCCGTTGGTCGTAGAGAAAGGCTTGTTGGGCACAGGCACTGCTACTGGCCAGGCCGACCGAGCCAGAAGGCAGCTCAAAGGTATCGCCGTGCCAGTGATAGGCCTGAAGAGGTTCGTCCAAATCACCGAACAAACGCGATTGACGGCCCGATTCAGTCAAAGACAGAGGCCACCAGCCGATCTCCCTTTCAGGCCCGGCATAGACCGGTGAACCGAGCCGGTCGGCCAGCAACTGAGCTCCGAGACAGATGCCGAGCAACGTCTTACCGGCAGCCAGAGCCTGATCGATACAGGACTTTTCCGCCGCCAGCCAGGGGTGCTGCTCTTCCTGGTAGATGTTCATCGGCCCGCCCATGATCAGCAGCCAGTCGAAAACATCCGCTGACGGTAGTGCCTCACCGGCATAGAGTCGGCTGATGACCAGGGAGTGACCTCGTTTCGCCGCCCAGTCGGCGATGGCCGCCGGCCCTTCGAATGGCACATGTTGCAGGCAGTGAATACGCATTGTGTTTCTCCTCGGTTATAGGGTCGGCTACAAAAAGCCCTCCATGATCCCCTCCTCGACCAGGGTAAAGGTCACATTGGTGCCTTGGCCGAGACAGCTTTCGACCATCATCTGACCGCCGTGGGCCTCGACGATGGTCTTGGCGATGGTCATGCCGAGCCCCAGGCCACCGGCCGCTGAGTTAGAGGCATCGACCCGAAAAAACTTATCAAACACCCTTTCCAGCTGTTCCGGCGACATGCCAACCCCCTGGTCCTCGATCGAAACCCGGAATTCGGGACCCAGCTTGCGGCACTTTACCGAAATGCGACCGCCATCGGGTGAAAACTTCACCGCGTTGCTGAGCACGTTGTCCAGCACCTGCAGTACCTTCCCTTCGTCGATGTCCAACTCCACCGGTTCACTGGGGAGGTCGAACTCAAAACAATGCCCGCTCTGCACCTGCTGAAAGGGGATCACCGCCCGCTGCACCAGGTCGCAAAGATCGCAGGGACCTTTTTCCAGGGGCAGGCTCTGGCCGAGCTGCACTCGGCTGATATCGAGCAGATCGCCTATGATCCGACCCAGGGCATCAGCCTTCTGGAAAATGATCTCCAGGTAGTGACGTTGCTGCTTGGCATCGAAGCCACCGAGCCGCTCCTGCTGCAACAGGATTTCCGCAAAGCCCATGACCGCCGTCAGCGGGGTGCGCAGCTCGTGGGCGGCGGTGGCGATAAATTCGTTTTTGAAACGATCGATCTCCCGCTCCCGGGTCACATCCCGCAGAATGGAAATAGTTCCCGAACGTTGCCCGATGGCACTCTCCACATACCCGGTGCGGGCCTGGATCAAAATCGGTTTGCGGGTACTGGGATCAAGAATCTCCCATTCGATCTGCTGGCGGGGCCGGCGGCCCGGCTGCAACCAGACTCCCGGCAGTCCTTCCTGCGGCAACACCGAGCGCAACGCCTGCCCCTGCACCTGCTCAAAGGTCACCCCCATCAGCGTTTCGGCGGCGCGGTTCATCCGGGTAATGCGCTGATTCATGTCGGCAACGATCAGGCCTTCAGTCACCGACTTGAGAATGAGGTCGACGCTGTCCCTGGCCTGCTCCGCCTCGACAAGGGTTTGCTCCAGCTCCCTCTTGACCCGTTGCCGGCCACGAATGTTCCAGACCAGCAAAAGGGTGATGGCCGTCAGCAGTACCAGCCCCTCCCCCCCCAGCCACAGGTAGATCTTCTCTATGGCATAGTGTCTAGATGGGCCGTTAACCACCTGGCTGTCGGGAGGCAGGTCCTGCACGGTCAGGCCAAAGCGGACCAGCTCACGATGATCGAACATGTATTGGTTGGCACCGGCGGTGATCACCGGCAGATCATCGGCCGGCGTACCGTCGAGAATGCGCAGCAGCAACCCGGCGGCCAGACGCCCCTGCTCGGCGGCGGAAATAAGTTTGCCGCCGACAATGCCGTGATCGAGAAAAAAATCCCAGAAACCGTAAATGGGCACCGGACAGACAGCCCGCAAGGCCTCGCTGCTTCCGGCAAACGTCAGGGGTTGGCCAGCGGCATTTCGGACCACGACGCTCAACAGCACCAGGCTATCGGCCTCCAATCCCTTCAGGCGGCTTTGCAGTTCTTCCAGCGGCACATCGTTCCAGAAGGAAAATTGCACCTCCGGCGATACCCGGCCGGGCAGTGCCTGCAATCGCTGCTGAATCAAGCGGCCGGTCGTTGTCCGCTTGTTGCCGACAACCACAACCTTCCTTGTAGCAGGATGCAGGCGCAGCGCCGTCTGCAGGGTATCGAAATAATCCGGTTGCTCCGCAACGCCGGTGATCCCCACCTGGCCACGGAACATGCTTTTAGCAAAATCATTGACCCCACAAAAGATTAGCGGAACCCTCGGCAACAACTCCTGGCGAATTCCCAGCACAAAATCGAGCGCCCGGTTGTCGGAAACCAGAACCGCACTGTAACTTCGCCCCTTGAGCTTGTAACGGTAGAGTTCCTTAAGAACCTGTTCGTAATAGAACGATTCGACATATCGTTTGGCATCCAGATATTCTATTTGAACATCAATATCCGGTCTGATTTTCTTTAGCTCACCGAGTACCGCGCTGTTGATATTTCCGGTCCATCCGAGCTCGGGATGGTAGGAATGAACAACAAGGACCGAGGGAGACTGTTCACCGGATAAAACAGAATCGGGACAAAAAAACCCGGATACCATTAGAACAAGAAGCAACATTAGCAAGAAAGGTTTTTTAATCCACATAAATCTTCCAACAGTTAAATCAGGCAAACAACAGTTTCAAGCCACAACAGCGGCATACTATAGCGCATAAATCTCCCGGCGCCAGAACAGACAATATTTTTTCTGCCGAATTAAAAGGGACAAGTAAAAACGCCCGCACTACTTGTGAGTGCGGGCGTTTTGAGTTCGCTTTAACGTGAAACGACTACGAAACAGTTCAACATCGCGAGATCAACTTACGCGCTGCGCCGCTCCGCAGCCAGGACCGTATTACGCAGCAGCATAGCCACCGTGGTCGGGCCGACCCCACCGAGGCGGGGAGTGATCCAGCCGGCCACTTCGCCGACCTCTTCAGCCACGTCGGGCAGCAGTCTGCGGCCCTCCCAGCTGATACCGCCGCTGATGACCACCGCCCCCGGCCGCACCATGTCCGGCTGCACGATACCTGGACAACCGGCGGCCGCGATGACGATGTCGGCCCGCCGGGTATAGGATCCCAGGTCGGCAATGCCCGAATGAACCACAGTTACCGCCGCGTTGGCAAAGGGCTGCTTAAGGGTCATGAGCAGGGACAAAGGACGACCCAGAGTCGGACCGCGGCCGATGACCACTACCTCCTTGCCTTCCACTTCAATCTGGTAGTGCTTGAGCATCTCGCGAATGCCTGCCGGGGTGCAGGGTACCGGTCCCGGCTCCTGCAGCACCAGGCGGCCTAGGTTGACCGGATGCAAGCCGTCGGCATCTTTGTCTGGATCCATCAGCAACAGGGCTTCGTTGAAGTCGAAACCGCTGGGCAGAGGATACTGAATGATATAAGCGTCGACGTCAGGACTGTCGTTAAAGTCCTTGACCGCCGCCAGCAGATCGGCCTGACCGGCACTGGCCGGAATCTCAATATGAAACGAAGCGATCCCCACCGACTTGCAAGTCTCGCGCTTTTTGTTGACATAACTGACACTCGGACCGTCAGCGCCAACTAGAATGGTTCCGAGGCCGGGGGTAACTCCCCGTCCTTTAACCACCGCGACGCGACTTGCAACATCTTCCAAGACCGCTTCAGCGACCACTTTTCCTTCCAGCAATTTCGCTGCCATGAAAACTCCTTATCCAACGTTGTAAAGCTATAAACTATATCGGCCGAAGTCTTCAAAGCAGACCCGCCGGAGAATATATTTATTGGGCCCTAGCCTAAACCGGATACCAACCCGATTCAACCGCAAACTGTTTGGCAAAAAGGGCAAAAGGCCCCTTGTTTTCAACCAGAACGGGGAGCTTGCCGCGCGGAAGCTGGGTTTCGGAAAGGTCAGCCGGCTACCGCCATGGCAATGCCGTGGCGATGAGCCTGTTCGTAGCAAGCAACCTCTTGCTCGTCGCCATCATCGACCGGCGCAATAACTTCTGCAGGGGGACGTTCCAGATCGGCGGGCTGCCAGCCATTCTGCACCAGATAGTGATGGGCACGGCGCAGAGCACCGTCCGGATCACGGTCAACGACCCAGAACCGAACCAGCTTCTCTTCGATCGGACTCTCGGCAGTCCCAAGGGGGGCTTCCTGAGCACGAAATTCCAGATAATAGGTCTTCATAACACTCGCTATCTTCCCACTATGCAGGCAATAAAACTATTAATCTCAGTTGCTGTGGATTAAAGCTGTTATCCGCTTCCTGACCAACCACCTTCACGACGGTCCACGATCCTCGAACCATAAATCGACAAGGGATATTTCCTTTTACATATCAGATTCTGCCACAAAGACCAAGGGGGCTCCGAATGGAGCCCCCTTGATCACGAAGAAAATTTCTTTAAAACAGTTGCTCTGTGGGCCTTAGGGAAGGTACAGAGAGGACCTTTCCGGCGCCGGCAAGGCCTTGGCAGAAGAAGCAACGGTTGCTGGCTGCCCTACCTTGAACTGCTGCAGCATCTGCAACAACTGTTCTGCCTGACTTGACAGCTCCTCGGAGGCCGCTGCGCTTTCCTCAGCATTGGCCGTATTGCGCTGGGTGACCTGATCGATCTGT
>JAIOSZ010000252.1 GCA_021107335.1 Desulfuromonadaceae bacterium
GGCCTTGTTCTGGCCCAATCAGCAGGGCAGCGGCGTGCATATCAATGTCTCCGGCGCAGGCGTGGTCAAGGGCAGCAATAACAAACAGGAGGCCACCCGATTCCTGGAATGGCTATCTTCGCCCAAAGCGCAAAATCTGTTTGCCGACGCCAACCTGGAATACCCCGTCAACCCCAAAGTTCAGCCCCACGCGCAGGTTGCAGCCTGGGGCACCTTCAAAGGTAGTGACATCAACCTGGGCAAAACTGGCGAGCTACAATCTTCTGCCATTATGCTGATGGACCGGGCCGGCTATCGCTAATGGTTGCAGTAACCCCTTACCTTCCGGGACATAACCATGTCGTTATCCCCCTCTAAACCAAGCAGGACCTCCATTGCGGAGGCCCTGGGCTGGTCTGTCAGTTCTATGGATGGCTGGCGGCTACTGGTACTGGCCGTATTCATGCTGGTGCTGACCCCGCTTTTGGTGGTAGCCGGTTCATTTTTATGGCCCCAACCAGAGCTGTGGAAACATCTGCAACAAACTCTACTAACGGACCTGCTTTTCAATACTCTATGGCTGGTGTTGGGGGTCCCCATCGGCACTCTTCTCCTCGGCGTGAGTCTGGCATGGCTGACGGCAACCTGCGCCTTTCCCGGTCGGCGGATCTTTTCCTGGGCCTTGTTGTTGCCGATGGCAATGCCGGCTTACGTTTTGGCATTCGTCTTTATCGGTCTTTTTGATTTTTCTGGAGTGGTGCCGACCCAGTTGCGTTCCTGGTTCGGCCCAAGCCTCTCTCTGCCCGAGATCCGTTCGGTCGGTGGGGTTATCGTGGTGCTGTCCCTGTCCCTCTTCCCCTATGTTTATCTGCTGGCGCGCAATGCTTTTCTTACCCAGGGCATGAGAGCCATGGAAGCGGCTCAATCCTTGGGCTGTAATCGCTGGCAGGGATTTTTCAGAGTGGCGCTACCCATGGCCCGACCATGGATTGCCGGGGGCGTGTTGCTGGTGCTGATGGAAACCCTGGCCGACTTTGGTACCGTCTCAACCTTCAACTACGACACCTTTACCACAGCCATCTACAAAATGTGGTTTGGCTTTTTTTCCTTAGAAGGCGCGGCTCAGCTCTCTTCTTTTCTGGTCCTGATCGCTCTGGTCTTGCTGGTTGCTGAGCAAAGCCAACGTCGCCGCAGGCGCTACACTCCCGGCGGACGCAGCGGCCAGACGGGTGATCGGCTTGTGCTCTCCGGCTGGCACCGTTGGCTGGCCTGCGGCTATTGCACCCTGATACTGGTCGTGTCCTTTCTGCTCCCCGTAGCCCAACTGGCCATATGGGCCACAGAGAGTTTCGGCGAAGAATTTGACGAACGATACTATGCCTGGCTGGGGCATTCGCTCCTCCTTGGCCTGCTTGCTGCCCTGCTGATTGCGGCCGTAGCCCTGGCGCTGGCCTATGCCCGCCGCCGTCACCGGGATCCTCTGACCAAATGGCTGGTATGGTTTTCCGGTCTTGGTTATGCCCTGCCCGGCAGCGTGCTGGCCGTCGGCATTTTCATCCCCCTGGCCCACCTGGACAATCTGTTAATCGACGCTGCCGGCCACTGGCTTGGTTGGTCCCCCGACGCTATCTTAAGGGATACTGTGGCAATCATGCTGCTGGCGTATCTGATCCGTTTTCTTGCCGTAGGCCACAAAGCCATCGACAGCGCCATGCAGCGCATCCGCCCCAGCATTGATGAAGCGGCCCGTCTGCTGGGGACCGGTGGCCTGACCCTGTTGCGAAGAATCCATTTACCGATTGTCAGCGGAGGCCTTGCGACAGCACTGACCCTAGTCTTTGTCGATGTTATGAAAGAGATGCCCATCACCCTGATGACCCGCCCCTTTGGCTGGGACACCTTGGCGGTGAAAATCTTTGAATTGACCTCCGAAGGGGAATGGGAACGGGCAGCTGTTCCGGCTCTCTTTCTAGTCGCAGTCGGGTTACTGCCGATTATGCTGCTGATTCGCAAGATGGAACGATAACTAGTTTTCATCCGCAAACGGCCATGATTCCATCCGAAGCTTCCGGATGGAACGCTAGCTGAAACTTGCAATGCTTATTAACGAATCTACACTTCACCATCGACAAAAGGATGGCAGAGATGAAACCAATTCTCAGTCTACAAGATATCTCCCAAGCTTACGGTCGCCAACGGATAGTGAACCAACTTTCGCTGGAATTGGAAGACGGCCAGATTGGCTGCCTGCTGGGCGAAAGCGGTTGTGGAAAAACCAGCGTATTGCGTACCATCGCCGGCTTCGAACCGCTACTGGAGGGGGAAATGCGTATTTCCGGCCAGTTAGTTAGCCAGTCGGGGCGAAACCTTGCTGCAGACCAGCGCAAGGTGGGCATGGTTTTTCAGGATTACGCCCTGTTCCCTCACCTGACCATTTACGACAATGTCATCTTTGGTTGCAAAGGGACCGACAAGAAACGGGTGGCCGAGCAGGCAAACAAACTGCTGGAAACCGTCGGCCTGGGTAATTCTCAGAAAAAATATCCGCACGAACTTTCCGGAGGCCAACAACAGCGGGTCGCCCTGGCGCGGGCTCTGGCTCCGCAACCGAAGCTCCTGCTTTTGGACGAACCCTTCTCTAACCTTGACGTCACCCTCCGCGAACGCCTGTCGCTGGAGGTGCGCGATATCCTCAAAGAACAAGGCACCACAGCACTCATGGTTACCCATAATCAGCACGAGGCTTTTGCCATGGCTGACCTGGTCGGAGTGATGCGTAGCGGAGAAATTCAACAATGGGATACCGCCTACAATCTCTATCACCACCCCGTTAATCCTTACGTGGCCGATTTTGTCGGTGAAGGGGTATTGCTGCCGGGCTTGGTCAGCGCCAATTGCCGCGTTGAAACCGGACTCGGACCATTGGGTGGACTCTGTTGCGTCGAAATGACCCCCGGTACAGCCGTCGACGTCCTCATCCGTCCCGAGGATATTGTCTACGACCCAGAGTATGAGCCCAACGTTGAGGTACTTCGTAGGCACTTTCGCGGACCCAGTACTTTCTACACCCTGGCAATGGCCGACGGAACCCAGCTGCAGATGCTGATGCCAAGCACCAGCAACCACCTGCCCGGATCCCGAATCGGCATCCGAGCCCAAGTGCAACATTTGGTTTTGTTTCCCACGCAATAACCTTCCTAGCTGCCCCAAACCCTATAAACGATTCCCTACAGAGCTCATTCAGTTCCCAGGGAATGAAACGGTTGACGCCTTTCCAATCAGCCGATAAAATGCCTGGCATCACTCATTCGCAGCAAAGGACGGTCATGCATATACTGGACATTTTCGCCGCCAACCCCACCACCTTTTCCTTTGAGTTCTTTCCGCCCAAAACCGATAAGTCAGCGAACCGGCTCTACGAAACC
>JAIOSZ010000192.1 GCA_021107335.1 Desulfuromonadaceae bacterium
AACGACGACTCTTCCAGAAGGTCGTGGACCCGTTGTGTTGAGGCGGCCCCGAGCTGTGTATGGTGCACAATGCGCGGACCGGCAGCCTGGTCGCCCTTGAGGGTGGTGTCGAGGAGTTGGGCAATGTGGTTGAGGGTTGGATTGGCCAGCACTGGCGAGAAGTCGAAGCCGGGTACGACCTTGAAGGGCATTCTAGAGAAGGCCTGTTGCAGGTAGCTCATGGTTTCTTGCCGTTTATTCGACAATATTTTATTGATCAACACCATCCGCAAATCAGCTTTTTCCTGCTGAAGCAGGGCCATATTAAGATGGACATTGTCAATCACTCGGCCGATGCCGGCATCGGTCACCATCAGAATCGGGGCGTCAAGCAATCGAGCAATGCGGGCATTGTTCAGGCCGGCCACTGAACCGACGCCACTATGACCGGCTCCTTCAATGATCAGTAGGTCGCAGCGTTGCTCAAGTTCGTGGGCTGCTTCCAGCATTTGAGCTTCGAGGTCGTCGGCCAAGATCTTTTGATCGAGAATCTGGCGGGTCGAGTCGGGTTGTAAAACCACCGGCGACATATAGTCGAGGTCTTCTTCCAGACCGTAGATTCGGGCCAACAAGGCGGCGTCCTGATCGACCCAGCGGCCCCTGAAACGTGTTGGTTTCGGTCCTAAAGGTTTCATGAAGCCAACCCGGCGATATTTTTTGCGGGCCATATGCAGCAGGGCGATACTGGTGGTAGTTTTGCCACATTGCTGACCTGTAGCGGCAATAAAGATTTTTTTGCACACGGCGTTGCCTTCCGAGCATAAACGTTCAGTTTGTGATTTTGGACCATTATATAGCCAAGCGCGGTCATTTCAAAGACCTGTTAACGAACCTCAAAAAATGAGTGGTTGTGGGCCTGATACCAAGCAATTAAAAAAATCGTCCTACCCCTGTTTTAATCCTCCTTATGCGCCTGGCGTAAACATTTGACTCAGCGAAACAAATTCGCTATATTCCCTTGGTCATAACGAGGTTTGTTTTTGCTGAGAGCTATGCAAACGGCTTAGCAATGCTCTTGCGGAATAATCCGGCAACGAGGGAATGTTTGTCGGCTAGAACGGATATGATCGGATCATGGGTGTAATTTTACGATTGAAAAAGTTTTCCTTCACTTACCCAGAGGTGAAGACGCCCGTTTTGCAGGATCTCGATCTGGAGATTGAAGCCGGTCGCTGCTACTGCCTGACCGGACCGACCGGCTCGGGTAAGACGACTTTGGCTTTGGCCCTTAAAGGGTTGCTGTGTGCCGGCAAACATGAGGGCGAGATTTATATGCCTTCCGTCACGGATTCGACTCCCATGGCCGTCGGTATGGTGCTGCAAGACCCCGAGGTGCAATTACTCACCAGTTCGGTGGGGGCGGAGGTGGCTTTTGGCCTGGAAAACCTTTGTGTTGATCCGGCTGATATGCCAGAGCGGGTGGTCTCTGCCCTGCAGGCTGTCGGGCTTGAAAAGCCGCTTGATTATCCGGTGGACAAGCTTTCCATGGGCCAGAAGTATCGGTTGCTGATCGCCGCGCTGTTGGTCATGAAACCGTTGCTGCTGATTCTTGATGAGCCTGGCGCCCAACTTGACCCCGAAGGCCTTGAGCTGCTGCGCGAGTGCCTGAGGCGACTTAAACAGGACGGGGTGTCGATCATCCTGTGTGAACACCGCCCTGACTCGTTGTTGAGCGAGATTGATACTTTCTTGCAGCTCGATGGCAGTGGGCGATTAGCTGAGGGACGTTACCAGGGCGAGAAGTTCGCTCCCTCGTCACCACCTTTCTCTGCGATTACTGAAAAGGAAACGGTACTGCGGGTGCAGGACCTGTCTTTTATTGGAGTTGGTGATCAACCGGTTTGGTCACAGGTCGCCTTTACCGTTGACCGGGGGCGGCGTTTTTCGGTTACCGGCATGAATGGCACTGGTAAGACCACCTTGCTGCGTTGTTTGGCCGGCTTTCTCAGTCCTCAGCAGGGCGAGATAGAGATTCTTGGCGGCGCTCCCGATGCCTACCGTCTACGGGGCCGCCTCGGTTGCCTGTTTCAGAATCCGCAAAAACAAATCTTTGAAAACACCGTTGGCGAGGAGATCGCTTTTCCTCTGAAGCGTTTCGGACTTTTAAATGGGACCGTTGAAGAACGGGTCGCTGAGGCTCTGGCCGCCTGCGGAATCAGCCATCTCATAGAACAGTCACCTCACAAACTCAGTTACGGTCAGAAACATCTGGTGGCCCTAGCTTCGGTGCTGGCCCCCCGCCCAGAATTACTGTTGCTCGATGACCCTTTAGCGGGACTCGACGACGACCACAGCAGGGCGGTGATGGAGTTGCTGGTCCATTACAATGTGCAGCACGGCACGACCATGCTCTGGACCTTCCATGACCCCGATGCTTGGCCAGGTTGGGCTGATCAGGTGCTGCATCTCGAGGGAGGGCGCCTTGCACCTAGGTAAACTCTTTTCGATGCGAAAAGTCTCTTTGGCGGCGGTGTCCCTGGAGACTCCGGTTCCGGCCGGTGACGCAAAGTGGGTTGGCTTGCGGATGTTGCTGGCCTTGACACTTTCCTGTCTGGCCTTTACCGCCCCCAGCGTTCCTTTTCTGCTGGCGCTGACAGTCGTCAATCTGGCGTTGCTCTGGTATTTGGGAAATGGTCAGATATCCCTACGCCGGGAACTTAAAGCTTTCGTCTGGCAGACCCTGGTTATTTTGGTGCTCTATCTGATTCGATTTCAGGATTTGGGCGGTCTTTGGGGCGGGTTCAAGATTTCATGGCAGCTGTTTCTGGCTTTGCTGCCGAGTATGGTTTTTGTTCGCAGTACCTCTCAAACTCGTATTGTTCAGGCCCTTAATCGGATCATGCCCTGCCGCATGGCTTTTGTACTTAGTACCTGCCTTAAGTTTGCGCCTCAGCTGTTGGCGGAGGTTCGCAGCATTTACGAAGGGCAGGTATTGCGCGGAGCACGCATTCTTCCGCGGGATCTGGTGAAACCCTGGCACTGGTTAGATCTGCTGCATTGCGTGGTGGTGCCGGCGGTGGTGCAATGTATGGCGCTGGCCGGAAATATCGCCTTGGCTGCGAGAGCTCGTGATTTTGGCAGCCAGCCCAAGCGTACTTGCTGGCCTGGTCTATAGAATGGTTCTGAAAGGTAGGCCAAATGAGCCACTGTTGCTCAGGAGAGAAATGCGATTATGAATCCAGTTGCTGAACCTGCGGGCGGGCTCTTTCGTCTGTCCTTAAAAGATGCTTTATTTATTGGTTTTTGTGCAGTTTTTGCGGTGCTGGCCAGAATGATGCTTCGGCTTCACCTGCATATATCCGGTCATGCCATGCTGGTGACCGCCTTCTTTTTGTTATTGGCACGGGGCAGCGTCCGTTACCGTTTCGCCGCCAGTTTTGCCGGCCTGCTGGCCGGAAGCGCCTCAATCTTTTTGGGATTCGCTAAGAGCGGCCCCTTCATGCTGGTCAAGTATCTCGCTGTGGCCCTGGTTATCGACCTGGCCGGTTTGCTGATGCCGAATCTGTTTCGCAACTATTTTTGGTGCGCCTTGGTCGGCGGTCTTGCCGGCGGGACCAAGTTTTTTACCGCATACAGCGTGAATTACATGGTCGGTATGGATCCAACGGTTAATTTTCAGGCGTCACTGTTCGAAGCGGCTGGCGCTATTTTGTTCGGGGTGCTTGGTGGTCTGTTGGTCCCCGTGGTTCTTCGTCGTTTGCATGCCTACGGCGTAATTTCGTAAGGAGCGGCACTTGAGTGCCGTCATCAAGGTGACACGATGAACGTACTAATTTGTATCGACGACACGGATAATCTCGAATCCAGGGGCACCGGAGAACTGGCCACGATTATGGCTAAAGAAATCGAACGACGTTCCTGGGGGCGTTGTGACTTTGTTACCCGCCATCAACTGCTGATTCATCCTGACGTGCCCTATACCTCCCATAACAGTTCTATGTGTTTTGCTGCAGATCTCGATCTGGCTAATCTCGATGCAGTGATCGCCTATGCCAGCGATTTTTTGCGTGATGAGAGTGCTGTCGGTTCTGATCCGGGGTTGTGTGTATCGGTAATCGACCAGTTGGCCGACCCCGAAGCTATCATTGCTTATGGTCGTTTGGCTAAAAAAGAGGTGCTGAACAAAAAGATGGCCTATGATTTGGCGGCCCAGCTCGATGTGCATCTTTCCGAGCATGGTGGCACCGGTCAGGGAGTGGTCGGGGCGCTGGCCGGTATCGGTCTGCGCTTAAGCGGTAATGACGGAAGAATGAAGGGTTGGCTGCGGATTGAGACCAAAAACGGTCTGGCCAGCGTTGGCGATATCACGGCCCAGGCCCCCCTAGGTGGTGTGCGCACCATGACAGGGGAGTTGTTGGCGGCGACGGAAATAGTCGAAGTGGACAATAAACCCAAGGCGGTGTTGCTCGATGGCCAGATCTATCTGATGGTATCGCCAATTGACAATGGTGACGGGGTGCACTGGCGGACTACGCCCCGCAGTCAACTTAAAAAGTTTTGATGGCTTAGCCATTCTATGAGTTTTTGCGAATGCATCAAGTTTTGAAAGGAGTTTCTCTATGTGGCTGAAGGATTCTCAAGGTAAGAAGGCATTTCGCCACGGTCATGTTGCTTTCAACCAAGCTAGCCAGGCCGCGCAGGTCTGTGGCAGTTTTCGCCCGGACGTGGAAGAAGAGTGGGTGGCCGATGAAGAGCGCTCCTGTTACAACTGCCGATTGCGGCGCTGGACCGCAGAGTCTTTTGTCTGTCTGTCGCCGGCCTGATCGGGATTGAAACTGTCGAAAGGGTGGAACCATGCGTTTTGCTGGAATCTTTATTATTTCCCTGTTGTTATTTGCGCCTGGAGTTTCGTCTGCTGCCGAGTGGGTACAGGAGACTCCAGGACAAAGAGCCTATTACGATAGTCGTGGGCAGCTCGAGCGGCTAGAGATCGATGCCGATCGCGATGGCTGTTTTGAAACGGAAGAACATTATCGCAAGCAACGCCGGGTTCAACGGCGTGAGGACCTCGATGGGGACGGCCAGTGGGAACGTGAGTATCGCTGGCATAAAGACGGTTCGGCGGAGTTGACCGAGCAGGGGCGCAAAGGGAAGCTGCAAAAGACTTTTTATGGCGTTGACGGCGCTGTAACAAGAATCGAGAAGGATAGCGACCGGGATGGTACGTTCGAGTCCAAATGGGAATATAACGCCGGCGTGCTACAGCGGGTGACCAAACCTCGGGGAATGTGGCACTACAATAAAAAAGGTAAGTTACGTCGGGCTGAACTGGATGAAGACCGGAACGGTCGGACCGAAAGAGTCGAATACTATCAGGGTGTAAATCGTTTGGCTAAAGTCGAGGAACTGGCGGCTAACGGCAAGGTGCGAAGCACTTGGTACTATGATTCCAACGGCAAACCACAGCGGGCCGAAGAGGATACGGACGGTGACGGTCGTCTCGATTGTCAACGCCGCTACCATGCCAACGGCACCATGGAACAGACTACCGATGCCGATGAGAATGGCGTACCGGAGATTCGTGAACTATTCAATGCCTCCGGTACTTTGATCAGCCGAGAAGAAGATCTCGATGGTGACGGCGTTTACGATTTGCGCACCGGAAAGCTCGCTAAACACTGAACCTGATGGTGTTGTGAAAAAATCGCCCTACAGCGTTGCAGCACTGTTTCAAGACTTCGACATACTAATATGCGTTTAATTATTTCCTGAATTTTAATGCGAAAACACAACCTTTGTGGAGGAGAAGCGATAAATGGAAAGTCTCGTTTCCTTTTTAAGCCAGGCCGGTCCCATCGGCATCACCATCGTCGGTTCGTCGGTGATTGCCCTGTTTATCATTATCGAACGCTGCTGGGCCTTTCGCCAGTTGCGACTCAAGGATACCCGCCTGCTGCACCGGTTGCGTAAACGGGCCACCGAAGGATCCTATACCGAGGCCATGGATCTGGTGCAGGAGGAGTCCCATCCTTTGGCCCAAGTTATGGTGCCGGTATTAACCCGCCTCGCGGGGGCGAAACGGACCTCTCGCGCTGCCCTGGAAAAGGCTATCGCCCACGTGGCAGCCCGCGAAGTTCGACAGATGGAGCGTTTTTTGCCGACGCTGTTCTTGATTTCCAGCGTCACCCCGCTGCTGGGACTGTTCGGTACCGTTACCGGTATGATCAAGGCTTTTCAGGCTATTCAACATCTCGGTGGCAAGGTTAATGCGTCAGTGCTGGCCGGAGGAATCTGGGAAGCGATGTTGACCACGGCCCTCGGTCTTGGTGTAGCGATTCCGGCCATGGTGGCGCACAACTATCTGCAGGGTAAGGTTCACGTGGTGGTCGCCGAAATCAAGGAAGAGTCGGGGGTGCTCCTCGATGAACTGGAAGAGGTGGGTCGATTCGATTCGACGGGCAAGGCCGCTTCGGCCCATGAAATTCACCAAGCGCAACAGGAGATCGGCTGATGGATATCCCGGTACGGAGCACAAGCACCGGGCTCAACCTGACGCCGCTGATCGATATCGTCTTCTTGTTGCTGGTGTTTTTTCTATTGACCACCCAGTTTATCGAAGAAGATGGAATTGGGGTTAAATTGCCCAGTTCCAACTCTGTCACTACTCGGGATCGGGATGAGGTGGCGATAGCCATTACCCAAAAAGGGGATCTTTTTGTCCAGGGGCAGCGTCTTCCCCTCGCCAGTCTGACCGCTAAACTTGAGGAAGCATTGGGCGCTGACACAACAGTTGTGGTGCGGGGCGATCGCGAAGTGGCCCTGCAAACCTTGGTGTCGGTGATGGAAAAAGCCAAGGCAGCCGGAGCCGCCCGGCTGGTGGTCGCAACGCTGCAAGAGGGTAACTGAGCTATGGTAGCTAGGCAGCGATGGGCCCTGGGAGGCTCTCTTCTCATCCATGCCGGTTTGGTATTGCTTCTCGGTGCCAGCCTGATGAGCCCAAAACGGGTTGTCAACCGTATCGAGATTGATCTTGAAGGAGCGGCCGCTCCTAACCAGACGCTCGGAGTGCAGGCACCGGATCCTTCTCAAATTCCAAATCAGCCTACTACCGTGGCTGTACCGGTTCAGACGACGGCCCCCATGCATCTGCAGATGCCTCAAGTAGTGCCGCCGCGGCCAGCGACCAGTTTCGATGCGGACGCTTCTATGGCGGCCCCCGCCGCTCCAGCATTGCCGGGTCCACCGGCGGTGGCCTTGCAGCGACCGGTGGGAGGCACCGCTGGCGGTGGTAGCGGTAAGCGTGGCACAGGTCGTGGTTCCGCTCTCGATGGCTACCGCAATAGCGTTCGTATACATATCGACCGGGCCAAGCGTTATCCGCTGATCGCTCAGCAACGGCGCATTGAAGGGGTAGCTGTCGTTTCTTTTCGGCTCAGCTCTGCTGGCAAAGTTATTGCCGGCCCCGACCTGGTTAAAGGCTCCGGTCACGGTCTTATCGACAGAGCTTCACTGCGCGCGGTAACCCGGGGGGCTCCCTATCCAAAATATCCTGGTCCTGTAGACCCGGAAGGTCATTCTTTTGAAGTACCGGTGCGCTTTCATTTGAGATAAGACTTTTCGTTAAAATTCCCCGTCACAACGACTGTTTCCTTGCGGGTTTAAACCTCATGTTCTGTGACATTTGACTCCCTTGCCAGACAGGGAGTATGATTAATCATGACCTATTTAGTCCTCGTTGTGAAAATGAGGTGCTGCGTTTTGCTGTATCTAGCAATGGGGGGGCATGGTTCAAAGAACATGGGGAAGGAGTTGTCGTGAGGAAAATTGTAGAAATCACCCCGGTGACGCTGAGAAGATTGCGTAACTATGGGCAGGTTGCCGATAATAAGACGAAAATAGCTCACAAAAAACAGTGGATGGCCATGACTCTGGAGAGCATGCAGGAATATCAGGAACTTTTAAAATATTCCGATCGTGCCAGTGCCGTGGTCGGCTATGCTAGCTTCCTGTTTCGGGTGCAAAACGGCATGACACCTCCGCGAATCATCTATGGCGAGCAGCTGCTAAGAAACGTGCTGGTTCATCTGCTGAAAGAATTACACATCCCGATTGTGTTGGTCGAGGTGCCCGCAGAAGAGCACTCGGCTGTTGGTGTTCCTGGATGAGGTAATGCACAGGTCGTTTGTTGCTGCTAGCAGGCAGGAAAGAAAGTAAAGGTCGTCGCGAGTGTAGAGCCGCGACGGCCTTTTTTTATTCTCTTTCTTTGTCGTGATCGCGGGCCACCAACATATAGATCGATGGGACGATAAACAGAGTGAAGAGACTGCCGATGAACATGCCGCCGACCAGCACCAGGCCGATGGAGTTACGGGCTGCTGCGCCGGCGCCGCTAACTAGAGTCAGAGGGAAATGGCCGGCGATGGTCGCGGCACTGGTCATGAGAATTGGCCGCAGGCGAATCGTCGAGGCCTGGCGGATGGCCTCGAGTTTGGATAGGCCGCTTAACTGTTGCTGATTGGCAAATTCGACGATGAGTATACCGTTTTTGGCCACTAGTCCAACCAGGGTCACCAGACCGACCTGGGAATAAATATTCAAGGTTGTGGTCCAGCCGCCGGTCCAAAAGCTTACACTTGGATCTGGGATTTTCAAAAAGGTGAAGAGCAGGGCGCCGAAAATGCCCAGAGGTACGGAGCCGGCAAGAATGACAAAGGGATCGCGAAAACTATTGAACTGGGCCGCCAACACCAGAAAGATCAGGGCTATGGCCAGCGCAAAAGCGGGCAGAAACCGGCCGCTTTCGGTCCGCAATTGGCGGGATTCGCCGGTGTAGTCGATGGCATAACCGGCTGGCAAGATTTTTGCCGCTTCATCTTCTAGAAATTGTAAGGCTTCATCCAGGGGCCGCATGGAAACCCCGCTTAGCTTGACGGCGTTGAGTTGCTGTAAGCGGTTGAGTGATCGCGGAACGGTGCTGTTGCGGATGGTGGCGATGGTGCTGAGGGGCACCAATTGGCCGGCGGGGCCGGTGACATGGATGTTTTGCAGCTGTTCCGGGGTCAGACGGTCGCTCCGTTGAATCTGCGGAATGACCTTATAGCTGCGGCCGGCGATGTCGAACCGATTAACATAGGCGCCGCCGACCATAGCTGCCAGGTCGCCACCGACCTGCTGCAGGTCGAGGCCGAGCATGGCCACCTTATCGCGATCGATGATGAATTCACTCTGGGGTTGATCGATTTTGACGTCAATAATCGGTGGAAACAAGAACATGCCGCTCTGCATAGCTTTGAGCTGTAGTTGCTGAGCGAATTGCAGAATTTGCTCGGTCTCGGCCGTAGAGGCGATGACGAATTCCACCGGGAAGTCGCCGCCACCGGGCAGCGCCGGAGGCGTGACCGGAAACATGCGAATGCCAGGGATGCCGCTCAATTTCTGCTGAACCTCCGGCATAATCTGAAACACGGTGCGCTTGCGCTGTTCCCAGGGTTTGGTGACCAAGCCGCCGAAGCCGGAAGTTGCCGAAGTGAGCTGAAAGGTGAAGTCGGTCTCTGGAATGCCGAGAAAAATATCGTTGGCCGCAGTGGCGTAGCGACTGGTCTGGTCCAGAGAGGCATCGGCCGAGGCTTCAAGGATGCCGAAAATAACCCCCTGGTCCTCGCTTGGCGCCAGCTCCACCGGTGACATGAGGTAGAGGGGTACCGTTAGCAAGGTGATAGAAATCCAGACCAGATAGACCGCCGGTCGGCAGCTGAGGGTGAAGTCGAGGAGACGAACGTAGCCGTTGCGGGCCCGATTAAAGAGACGGACGCTGGTGGCGGCCAGGCCGTGGTCCTGAATGTCCGGTTTGAGCAGATAGGCCGACATCATCGGCGATAGGGTCAAGGCGACCACGGTAGAAATGATCACCGCGCCGGCCAGGGTGAAGACGAACTCCCGGAACAGGGCCCCGGTCAGGCCGCCCTGCAGACCGATGGGAGCGTAGACGGCTGCTAGCACGATGGTGGTGGCAATAACCGGCCCGACCAGCTCTCGAGCCCCCTGGATCGCGGCATCCAGGGGCTTGAGTCCCTTGCGCAACAGGCGCTCGACATTTTCCACCATGACGATCGCGTCGTCGACCACCAATCCTACCGAAAGGACGATGGCCAGCAGGGTCAGCAGGTTGATGGTAAAGCCGAAGACCTGCATCAGAAAGACCGCCCCGATGAGCGACAGGGGGATGGCCACCACCGGCACCAGCACAGAACGTAGCGAGCCGAGAAACAAAAAGATCACCACCACCACGATGAACAGGGTCTCAATCAGGGTCTTGATCACCTCGTCGATGGCATCCTGAATATATTCGGTGCCGTCGTAGGCGACTCGCGCCGAAATGCCCTGGGGCAGATCCCGTTGGATGGCTTCCATCTCTTGGCGAATGCGTTGAATGACGTCCAGGGCGTTGGCGTTAGGTAAGGACCAGATACCCATGAAGACCGCTGTTTGACCAGAAAATCGTACTTCTTGAGTGTAGTTTTCAGCTCCCAGCATGACATCGGCGATATCCGCCAGGCGGACGAAGTCACCGTCCTGTTGGCGGATCACCAGCCGGCGGAATTCCTCAACCGTCTGCAGATTAGTGTTGGCAGTAAGGTTGACCTGAATCAAGGCACCCTTGGTCTGGCCGAGGGCGGCCAGGTAGTTGTTGGCCGCCAGGGCCTTGCGAACCTGGGCCGGACTGACGTTGAAGGCCGCCATGCGCTCCGGTTTCAGCCAGATACGCATGGCGAAGGTCCGGGCGCCGAGGATGTCCGCTCGTTGCACCCCTTCCACGGCGGCCAGGCGAGGCTGAACGACTCGGGTCAGGTAGTCGGTGATCTCGTTCTGCAGCAGCACATCGGAAGAGAAGCTTAAGTAGGCCGAGGCGAAAGCGCTGTCGGCCGACTCGATATTGATGATCGGTACCTCGGCTTCTGGCGGCAGGTCGTTGCGCACCTGGTCGACCTTAGAGCTGATCTCTGACAGGGCTTTGGTCGAGTCGTAGTTGAGTTTGAGGCGGACTTTGATGGTGGAAAGACCCAGGGCGCTCTGCGACTCAATATAGTCGATGCCGTCGGCCGCAGCGATGGCCCGTTCCAGGGGGGTGGTGATAAAGCCCCGTACCAGATCGGCGCTGGCGCCGACGTAGACGGTAGTTACCGTCACCGCGGCATTCTCGCTGCGCGGATACTGACGAACATTGAGGGAACGGATGGCCTGCAGCCCGGCGATGGTTATCAGTAGGCTGACCACTAGGGCCAGTACCGGGCGACGTATAAATAGATCGGTAAAATGCATGACAGCAGTTGTCCGCTAAGTGGTTAAGTGAAGCAGGTGGCAGGCATCAGTTACTGAGGCTTACGAGATGGCTAAACCATCAATTGTTCTCGGGTGTCGGGGCGATATCGAATGTAGGCGCCAAGGTATTGTCGATGATCACCTGTTGGCCGTTGCGCAACTTGAAAACGCCGCTGCTGGCTAGCCTCTGGCCAGCTTCCAGACCGGACTGCACTGCCACAAAATCACCACGCTTCTCGCCCAGCCGTATAAATTGTTGGCGCAAGGCCAGCCCCGATTCACCGTCTGGCTGGTCCGGTTGTTCTTCGATGAGGAACACTGAATCGCTATAGGGCGCATAGAGTACCGCCGTGGCCGGAATGATCAACATCTGTTGCTTCGTTGGCAGCACCACTTTCGCTTCAACAAACATGCCGGGAAGCAAAATGTCCTCCGGGTTAGTCAGCGTTGCCTGCAGGCGAATATTGCGGGTGTCGCTATCGATCTCGGGGCTGATCGTGGTGAGCTGCCCCTCGACGTTTCGGTTGGGAAAGGCGTCGCTGGTTACCCGCACGTTCAAGCCGGTGCGCAGCTTGGACAGATTTTGCTGGGGCAGGGAAAAGTTGAGATAGATGGGGTCGAGAGTCTGTAGCGAAACGATTTCCTGGCCCGATTGCAGCTGTTGGCCCAAGTCGACTTGACGAATGCCAAGCCGGCCGCTAAAGGGGGCACGGATGGTCTTCTTGGCAATGGTGGCGTGAATGTCGTCAGCCTCGGCGATGGCCTGGCGAAATTTGGTTACCGCGCTGTCGTATTCAGCTTGGGAGACGATCTTTTCCGCTAACAGTTTGTCGGCTCGTTCTAAGTTAACCTTCGCCAGATCGGAGGCCGCCTTAGCGCCGGGTAACAAGGCTTGCTCTGAAGAAGTGTCCTGCTCCAGCAGCAGGGTACCTTTGGCAACCATGGCACCGGATTGAAAATGGATGCCAGTGATCTTGCCTGCAAGTTCGGCGGCCACATTCATGCCCTGTACGGCTTTTAAGGAACCGATGGCGGGCAGCAGGGTTTCCCAGGTAGTACTGACCACCTCGGTGCTGGTGACGGTTTCCGCCGGGGGACGAAATTGGGCGCCTTGGTCGATCATCTTGCGGATCTGCAGAAATTTGGTGCCGGCTAAAGCGCCAATCAGCAGTAGCAGGCCGAGAACGGTTACCAGGATGCGTTTGGTCATTTTTTCGATGTCCTGTCAAAAGTGGTCGTTGCCGGTGGGGCGGGGTGAAGCGAAGCAATATATGGCTGACGGTGCAGTTGCAGCGTAAGCCGTTTTTTATGAAAAAACCAAGATTAAGATGAGGGCGGGGGTGCTGTCAATGTGCAAACAGCCGGAGCCTGGAAAAGGTTCGCTAAATTAATGATAGTTGTTTGCTGAACAAGGAAAAGAACCGGCAGCAG
>JAIOSZ010000233.1 GCA_021107335.1 Desulfuromonadaceae bacterium
GGTATCTATCTGCTCGGTGGTCATTTTGCTGCCGGTGCGCAGGATGTCGATGGGGACGGAGTGAGCGAACAGGTTCACTACTACGGCAAATTTCTGCTTCGGCATGGCAGCAATGACGTAAGCAATGGCGGTGAGCGGCAGGTTTTTATCCATGCTGAGGACATGCCTTTAGAGATCGGTCCGATTCAATCCAGCCGTTACAGCGGTACCATCCAAATCGCCCATCGCCCCCATACGATGGCGGTATTCTATCGGGGCCAGCCCTTGGCAGGGGCCGAGGTGACTGTTCTCACCGAGCGTGGTTGGCAAAAGACTCTGTTAACTGATGCAGATGGTCGATTTGTGGTCGTGCCGACAGAGAGTCGTAGCGCTGAGCGCAACTGCGAACACTACCTCTATGTAGTGCAGTATCACGACCGGCAGCGGGGCGAATATCACTGTGCCAGTATGCCGATGATTATAGATCCACCTTGGCCCGAGTGGTCTCATTATAATAGCACCTTCACTATCTGGACCTTGGTTGGCACTCTGTTCGCCGCCCTGTTAGCTCTGTTGTTGATTAGTCGACAGCGGCGCCGTAAGCAGGCGCGCCTAGCCCGTTTCCGGGGGGCATCATGCGCGTAACTCGGTTGCGCTGGCTGGTGCTGGCCGTTTGTTTTGTCCTGCTGACCTTTGGCGGCCGGATGGGGGTCCACCTTGGCTCCTATCTGCCGACCTTTGCCTGCTATTTCACCGGTTTCGACAGTTATGGCGGTGCCTGTTTTTTGGCCCCCCTTCAGTTCGCTCTGGCCGCCGGCAGCGTAGACGGACTGCTCAAAGCTCTGCTTTATGTGGTGATCGCGATCCTGTTGATCATTCCTCTTGGTAGTGCCTGGTGTGGCTGGGTCTGCCCCTTTGCCTTTGTCCAGGATGTCCTCGATCTAATACGCCGTAAACTCGGCCTCGGTTATCTGCGTTTTCCCGAGGGATTGCGGGAAGGGTTGCGTCCGGTCAAGTGGGTTTTTCTGTTTATTATGTTGCTGCTGCCTTTGTGGGCCGCCTTTCCGATCCTGGTGCCGTCAGTGGCCCGTCACCTGAACATCCCCTTTTGCGAACTCTGCCCGGTACGTTACATCATGCCGATGTTGACCGGTCGGGCGAGCTACATGGGGGTGGATCTGGAGAATGCCACCACCATCATCTTGAGCGGTCTGGGAGTGTTTTTCGCCATTTTAACTCTGGTGTTGAGCCTGTTCAAACGGAGATTTTGGTGTGCCTATTGCCCGATGGTGCTGGTACTGTCCTTTTTTCGCCGTATCAGCCTACCGAAACTGAAAAAGGATGTGCAGAAGTGTACCCGTTGCGAGATCTGCTACAACGTCTGCCCGATGGATGTCGAGCAAGTCTTTAAGGAGCGGGAAAAGGAGAATGTGACTTTTCCCGACTGCGTACTGTGTTTGGCCTGCATCGAACACTGTCCCGAAGACGACGCTCTACGGGCCACCTGGGCAGGAAAAACCTTTTTTCGTTCGACCCGCAAGGGTTTTTCCCGGCGCCGAAAGATCGGTGTCGATAGTTCTAAGAAATAAGGATAAGTGGCTATGGGAAAACGTAAACAGCGCCTGCTACGCGCCCTCGGCCGTTCGGCGGAAGGTGTATTGCGGGGTTTGGAAGAGGCCGCCGACCGACCTAAGCAGCTCGATTACTTTATCGAGGTGATGCGCGCCGCCTATGTTGACGATTGTTTGGCCGAGCGACTGGAGCTAAACGAGCCGCGGCCCAAGGTGGTCGGTATCTATTGTGTCATGGCCCCCGAGGAGCTGGTCTACGCCGCCGGTGCGATTCCCCTGCGCCTGTGCGGTGGCAGTCACGAGGCCTCCTGTGCAGGCGATGAATTGGCGCCACGGGATGCCTGCCCGGTGGTCAAGTCGGCCCTCGGCAGCACCGCTCTCGGTGCGCCCTCCCTCTATGAATTGTGCGATGTGGTGGTGGTGCCCACCACCTGCGACGCCAAGCGAAAAATGGGCGAGGAGTTGGCGCAGCATACCGAGGTCTGGGTTTTGGACGTCCCCCATGTGAAGGAGAGCGAGGGGGCCAGACGCCAGTGGCTGGAAGAATTGCACGGCTTCAAGAGAGACTTGGAGCGGTTGACCGGTAATCGTATCAAGCGGCGCGCCCTTAAAGAGGCCATCGCCATGCTCGGTCGCGCCCAACACCAGGCGCGCCGTCTTTATCAGCTGCGTCAGGCCCCGGTTCCAGTGGTACGTGGCAACGAAGCAGCTCTGGCCCTGCACGCCTTTGCCTTTGACCGGGCCGATCGCTGGACCGAGGCCATGACCCGCTTAAACGATGAGTTGGAAGACCGCGTTCGCCATCAACAGTCCCCTCAGGGTGCACAAATTCCCCGCCTTATGCTGGCCGGAGCTCCATCCATTTTTCCTAACTGGAAGCTACCGAACCTCATAGAAGAGATGGGTGGCGCTCTGGTGACTGACGAGTCCTGTGTGGGCGACCGCTATCTGTACGATCCGGTTGGGGCGGTGGAAAATACCATGGAGGACATGATGGTGGCCCTGGGCTCTCGCTATCTGATGCCCTGTACCTGTCCGTCCTTTGCGCCGAATGACGATCGCCTGTTCCGGTTGCGTCAGGCGGTGGAGGATTTTCAACTGGATGGCGTGCTTTACCTCGTTCTCAAGGGGTGCGTCATATACGATTTTGAACTGCAGCGGGTGGAAAAGCTGATGAGGGAATTGGGCCTGCCAGTGCTGCGCATCGAAACAGACTACAACCCGGAGGATGTGGAGCAGTTGCGTACCCGGGTGGAGGCCTTTATTGAAATGATACAGGAAAATATACAACAGGAGGGGGGCGCATGAGGGTTTTTGCCGGGATCGATGCCGGTTCCACCTATCTTAAAGCTGCGTTGGTAGACGACCAGCGCCAGCTGCTCGGTGTCAAGACGGCGCCGACGGGAATCGATGCCCGAGAAACGGCCCAGGAAGTGCTCGACGCTCTCTGCCTGCAGGTCGGGGTCGAGCCGGCGGCCCTGGCGGCCATCACCGCCACCGGGTACAGTCGGCGCCAGATCGATCTGGCTGGAGACAACGTCACCGAGATCAAAGCTCATGCGGCTGGAGCTCGCTGGGCCCTTGGAGTCGATAGTGAGGTGCGGACTCTGATCGACGTCGGTGGACAGGATAGCAAGGTGATAGTTTTTGATGATAACGGTGCGGTGAAAAATTTTGTCATGAACGACAAGTGCGCTGCCGGTACCGGCCGTTTTCTTGAAGCCCTGGCCCGGGTGCTGGATGTGTCGGTGAAGGAAATCGGGCCCATGGCGCTGCAGTCCAAGTTGCCCTGTGAGATCAATAGTATGTGCGTGGTGTTTGCCGAATCGGAGGTAATCTCTCTGTTGGCCCGTCGCCATGATCCCGTCGATATTGTCGCCGGTATCCATGTCTCCATGGCCAAGCGAATCGCCGTCATGGCTCGCAAGGCGGGGCTGAGCGGCGAAGTACTGCTCACGGGCGGCGGTGGGCTCAATCCCGGCCTGGTAGCGGCTTTTGAGGACGAACTGTTGTGTGATGTGCACATCGCTGAGCATCCTCAGCTTAACGGCGCCATCGGCGCGGCCCTGCTCGCAGGTCGCCTGGCTGCGGCGGCTTGAGGTCATATCATGTTTATTGACTCCCTGACAGTATACGGCTCTGCCCTGACCATCGGTCTGCTGGCTGGTGCCACCCATTGCACCCTGGTCTGTACGCCCCTGATGACGACAATGGTCCTAGGAAGAGGAGAGGGGGCTCGTGACGGCCTTCTGGCTTGGCTGTGGCTGGGCTGCGGCCGTATCATCGGTTGTAGCCTGCTAGGGGCGCTTAGCTACGGCTGCGGTCAATTGCTGGGCGAGTTTGGGGTTTCTCTCTGGTGGCGGCACGGCGCGGTCGGCGGCTTGCTGCTGGTTTTGGCTCTGCTGATGTTCCGTTCAGCCAATGCCGTTGCTGGGGGCCATCAAGGCTGCGGCCAACATAAGCAACGATCAGCGACTGCTGGATTACGCTGGCCGATGCTGTTAGCCGGTGGGGTATTGGCCACGGTCCCCTGTCCGCCGCTGCTGGGAGTGCTCGGTCTCGGCCTGAACAGCCCATCGGCCTGGCAGGGGGCGTTGCTGCTTGCTCTGTTCGGCCTCGGTTCCACCCTGTCTCCGGTGCTGGTATTGTGCGCCGGGGCTGGCTGGTTCGGGCGGCGCTTGCATCGGGCTGCTCCCCACTACCGGCCGCTGTTTCGGCGTACCGCGGGTGTGATGCTTTCGTTGCTTGGTGTCGGTTGGCTGCTGGTGGGGGTATTGGTTGGCTATGCGGCCTGAGCAGGTGCGGTAGGGGGTGGTGCTGCGTCAAAATCGGCTCCCTGATTAGGTTCTGTCTCTGATCATCCTTTGCAGTCATCAACCGATCCTTTGCTTTGTTGGTTAAAGCACTTTTTGCTCCAATTCAAAACAACCTTAAAGTTCCCTTCCCTAGTTGCGCTTTCCTCAATACAATAAGTATCGACCTGCCCTTTGTCGGCAGGATCCCGCTGGTGTTATCGGTTACACTAATAGGAAGAAGGTAGTTGGCTGAGCTGGTGGTCGGGTTCGTCATGCCGCCGATTCCTGTCAGTGGCTTGTGCAGGAAATACTGAGGGGTCATGTTAGCGATTTCTGTTCGGCAAATATTGCTTCGGAATCTCTTTTTGCTATTCCTATTGGTCTGCTGGATGTTGCCAGGTCAGGTTATGGCGGCCGCGATCCTGCGATTAGAGATCGAAGGGGTTTCTGGAGCAGAACTGGCCAATGTGCAGGCGGCTCTGGCTTTTCCCCCCGGGCTGGTGCAAAACGAGACCGTCGATCAGCGCTGGCTGCAGCGCTTTGTCGATCAGTTGCCGGCGACGGTGAACAAGGCATTGCAGCCCTTTGGCTATTACCGCTCGAACATCGAAACGGAGTTACAGGAAATCGACTCGATCAGCTCTGTGCTCAAGGTGCTCATCGATC
>JAIOSZ010000288.1 GCA_021107335.1 Desulfuromonadaceae bacterium
ATCATCTATATTCTGTGCATCGCGCTCAAAAAATTCTACACCGTCACGACGGGCAATGTCCCTCATAGTATCGGCCAACCGAGTCTTATCTGCGCCACTGACAATGCCCGTCACCAGCAGGTCCTGCCCCCTGGCCTTGGGAGCTGTGCGAGCGGCAATACACAGTTGTTGAGCAACATCGACAAGCGACTGGCTATGAGATTCTACATTAAGATTTACCATGAGAGCAACCTTGGCAGTACACTATCAATCAGAAATAGCAACTGGCTGTATCCTACCCTCTTGCCAATTACTGTCAAGTAGAATTTAAGGATGCACGAATGACCACCCTAACTTTAGCCAACAGGTCATTCAATATACATCACTTCGGCATGCTGTTAGGCAACCAGGTAAGAATTTTTTGGCACAATTCATCAGTATTTTGTTCGACGAATTCGTATTGTACCTGAACCAAGGGCTTGTTTAAATGTAACAATTGTTTCAGGTCAACAGGGGTGGCCGAAACGATTAGATCACAATCCACTTGTTCCAGGGTTAGTTCCAAGTCTTCTAATTGCTTCGGGCTGTATCCCATGGCTGGCAGTACCTGAGACAGGTGCGGCCAATGCTTATAGACCTCGCACAAACTACCTTGTGCTGCAGGGCGAGGGTCGACAATTTCCAGCACTCCGTGACCTCTGGCAGCGACTATGCCCGCCCCATAAGCCATGCCACCGTGGGTCACAGTCGGCCCATCTTCCACCACCACCACACGCTTTCCATGAAGGCTTTCCGGATCATCAAGAAACACCTGCAGACGCCCTTCGATTAAGGCTGCGGTAGGATTAAATAATTCAATATGGCCCTGTACAACTTCCATTTGTTGCGGGTTGGCCTGATCAACCTTATTCACCACTAAGATATCCGCCCGGCGCAGATTGACCTGGCCAGGATAATATCCAACTTCATCCCCAGCCCGTAACGGGTCCAGAATGACCAGTTCCAAGTCCGGACAAAAAAAGGGCACATCATTATTTCCGCCATCCCAGATGATTAAATCCCCTACCTTTTCTGCTTCGTCAAGTATAGCCCTATAATCGACTCCACAAAAAACACTAACCCCCAAATCCAAAAGAGGTTCGAACTCTTCTCGTTCTTCAAGGGTCCAGAGAGATTCTTGAACGTCAGTTTCAGCAGAAATCCGCTGCACCGCTCTGCCCTGTAGATCGCCATACGCCATAGGGTGGCGAACCACAACCGGATGACGCCCTTGATTTAAAAGAAGCTTACAAAGAAAACGAACCAGAGGGCTTTTCCCACAACCGGTACGCACGGCACAAACGGAAAGAATCGGCACCTCTGCCGACAACATGGTCTGCTTAACGGAGGGCAGACTAAATTTGCCGCCAAGGGCTAGCACCCTTGAGGCAGTACTCATCAACTGCTGGTGGGAAATATCGCTATAAGAAAACACTACTTCGACATCCCCTGTGGCCAACAGCGTGGGCAACGCTTCTTCACCGACGATGGGAATACCCTGGGGATAGCTGGGACCGGACAGTTCTGGCGGGTAACGGCGATTCTTCTGAAAAGGGATCTGAGCCGAGGTAAAAGCAAGAACCTCAACCTCTGGCCGCTGCCGGTACAGGACGTTAAAATTATGAAAATCCCGGCCACCAGCTCCCATAATGACTAATTTACGACGTTGTCCGGCGCTGAGGGCACCCATTATTGTGGCCCCTCGGCTACCTGGGCTTTTTGCAAGCGGCCGCTAAAATCCCGATATATCACCTTGATACGGGAATAGAAGTCTATGCCTCCCATTCGACCGCCCGCCTCAGGATGACCGGATCCAGAATGTTTAAAACCACCAAAGGGAAGCTGGATCTCAGCACCGATAGTGCTGGCATTGATATAGACCAAACCGCTGTCGATATCCCTTTCTGCACGAGCGGCATAATTGACATTGTTCGTATAGATCGAGGCTGACAGCCCATAGCGGCTTTGATTAATCAGGTTGACTCCTTCTTCATAACCGGCGCAGGGCATAACCGCAAGCACCGGACCAAAAATCTCTTCCTGAACGATGCGCATCTCGGGGTGTACATGAGCGAAAACCGCTGGCTGGATAAAATATCCTTCCTCTAGGCTCCCCTGGGTGGCCCGTACGCCTCCGCATAGCAGTTCGGCCCCTTCTTCCTGCCCTATGCGTACATAATCAAGAACTTTATTCAAACCCTGTTTATTGATCAGGGGGCCGACATCGGTTTCTGGCAAAAGCCCGTCACCCAGACGCAAAGCACCAGCCGCATCAACCAGACGGCTTAGGAACCGGTCATAGACACCCTGCTCCAAAATGATTCGGCTGGCTGCGGTGCAGCGTTGCCCAGTGGTACCAAAAGCACCCCACAGCACACCATGCAGCGCTAGATCAAGGTCGGCGTCCTCGAGAATCAGGATGGCATTCTTGCCGCCCATTTCCATGGCAATAGGTCGGTGCAGAATAGCAGCTTGCTGAGCCAATGCCTCACCAACGGCACAGGAACCGGTAAAGGAAATCCCATCCACATCGGGATGGGTCGCTAAATACTCTCCAACCTGTTGGCCCCTCCCCATAACCAGGTTGAGTACCCCGGCAGGCAATCCAGCTTCTTCTAGAATTTCCACCAGCAAAGCCGCACAATAGGGACTATCCGAAGAAGGCTTGAAAACAGCTGTATTGCCGCAAATCAAAGCAGAAAAGATCTTCCACACCGGTATCGCCACCGGAAAGTTCCAAGGGGTAATCAGGGCAAAAACCCCATGCGGAACGCGTATCGACTTACCGTCCTTATGGGGCAATTCGCAAGGCACGGTATCTCCAACCATCCGCCGCCCTTCTCCGGCCATATAATAGGCCATATCAATGGCCTCCTGAATGTCTCCCAAACCCTCTGCATAGACCTTTCCCATCTCCCGAGTGACGCTTTTACCTAATTCCACCTTGGCCCGCTGCATTATTTCACCAGCCTTGTACAATATTTCAGCCCGTCGCGGGGCCGGCAAATCCCGCCAGGCCGGAAAAGCCTCCCGGGCGGCCGCCACC
>JAIOSZ010000250.1 GCA_021107335.1 Desulfuromonadaceae bacterium
TCGCTCTGCCGCAGCCCTTCGGCTGCCTCAACATCATTGAGCGCCGTGGGACCGCGTTGGAAGTCAAGGCTATCAACCTGCCCGTGGCCCCCCAACCGAGCCCCCTTTTCAGTTAGGAAATTTTCTGATGAAAAATCTAGCGATCCAATACTTCCGCAGCCTGCTACTCCTGACCCTTTTAGTAGCGTTCCTACCCCACACCGCCATGGCTGGCAACCGCACCACCCTACCGATCTGCGCTGCCATGAGCCTGAAGGATGCAGTAACCGCCCTACAGCAGATTTACGAAGAGCAACACCCAAAAATTGAGTTGGAGATCAATTTTGCCTCCTCGGGAGCCTTGCAGAAACAGATCGAGCAAGGAGCTCCGGCTGAGGTTTTCCTGTCCGCCGGCCAGAAACAGATGAACGCGCTGGAGACCCAGGGCCTGATCGTCAATGAGAGCCGCTGCGACCTGCTCGGCAACACCCTGGTGCTGGTTGTAGCCAGAGAGAAGCAACAGCAGATCAAGGGTTTTGGCGACCTACAAGAACACGCTAACAACTTTGCCATTGGCCACCCAGAATCGGTTCCCGCCGGCCGTTATGGCAAGCAGACCTTGGTCAGGCTCCACCTTTGGCAGCCCTTAGAGAAACGTCTGGTGCTGGCTAAGAATGTTCGCGCAGTGCTAGCCTATGTCGATTCGGGTAATGCAGACGCCGGCTTGGTCTACCGTACCGACACCCTGAAACTGCAAAGCGCGGTGATTGCAGCAGAGGCACCGGTAAAGAGTCATGCCCCCATTATCTACCCCGCAGCCCTGGTTGCGGACGGCAGACATCCGGCCGAAGCCCAACAGTTTCTTGATTTTCTGCAAAGCGATGAGGCGGGCAAGGTGTTCGCCAAGTACCGTTTCATGCCGTTGCAGAACCAACCCTGAGCGAGCAGCGACAAAAGGAGTATGAGGCCGGCTCAACAGCAGCTTCATAATTCAGTAGAAAACCAGACAGTTAAAGGCATGAGCCGCAGAGAAGGACAAAACATTAGGGGAAATATTGCTAAGTTTTCTTCGCACCCTCTCAGGTGAATAGTTTCAGCTCTGTTGGTGCAAATGTTTGCAGACTGAAATCACGCGACTCCAAAGGACAAATTCATGATCGAACCGATACTGCTCTCTCTAAAGGTGGCTCTGATTGCCGTGGCCATCGTTGCGGTGTTGGCCACCCTGTTGGCTCGTGTGCTGGCCCGGCGCACCTTTGCCGGGAAGAACCTGCTTGAATCATGCATCATTTTGCCCATGGTGCTGCCGCCAACGGTACTCGGTTACGGCCTGCTGATACTGCTCGGTAAGCGCGGCCTGCTCGGTCGGCTATTACTTGACTGGTTTGACTGGCAGATCGTCTTCACCTGGTGGGCAGCCATCATCGCCGCCGCGGTGGTTTCTTTTCCTCTCATGTACCAGAGCGCCAAGGCGGCCTTTGCCAGTGTCGACGCTTCCCTGGAACAGGCCGCCCGCACCCTAGGCAGCAACGAAGGGCGAGTTTTTCTGCGGGTCACCCTGCCCCTGGCCTACCCTGGACTGCTGGCCGGACTAGTGCTGTCCTTCGCTCGCGCCCTGGGGGAATTCGGCGCCACCCTGATGGTGGCCGGCAACATTCCCGGCAAAACTCAAACCATTCCTCTGGCCATCTACTTCGCGGTGGAAACCGGCTACAACGTCCTGGCCCGCAACCTGGTGCTGGTCATCACCGGCCTGTCCATCGCGGCCCTGTTCTGGCTCAATCTCTGGTCGCGCAAAAAGATCGAGGTTTGGCAGCAAGGAGGCAATTCCAATGCTCAACGCATCCATTCGTAAGGAACTGCCCGCTTTCGCCATCGATATCGACCTGCAGTTCGACAACGGCATACTGGTACTGTTCGGTCCCTCTGGATCGGGTAAAAGTACCATTCTTAACTGCCTGGCCGGCCTACGCAAACCGTCCGGCGGACGCATTACCCTTGGTGAACGGATCTTCTTCTGCCAGCAACAGGGAATCAACGTACCAGCCCGGTCCCGGCGCATCGGCTATGTCTTTCAGGACTATGCTCTGTTCCCTCATATGACGGTCAAGGACAACGTGCTGTTTGGCCTACCCCCCGGCCCGCACCGCTGCAAAAAGAAGCGCGGCTACCGAATGAGTGTCCGCGAGACCCTCGACACCCTTAAAATCATCCACCTGCAAGACCGCTACCCGGCCCAACTCTCGGGTGGAGAGCGGCAACGGGTGGCCCTGGCCCGGGCACTGATGGTGGAACCTGAATTACTGCTGCTCGACGAACCTCTATCAGCCCTCGACAACCAGATTCGCCAAACACTACAGCAGGAGCTTAAACAGCTGCAGCGTACCTGGCAGATCCCCTTTGTGCTGGTCACCCATTGCCCCCATGAACTAGAGGCTCTGGCCGACCAGGTTATTTATCTCGATGCCGGCCGACCGGCTCTGCAACCCACCTGGCAGCAACCGCTGACTGAAGGCAGGGCACAGACCGTCTCGGCTTGACTTGAACAGGAGAATGAATATGGACGTTTTACAACAAGCTCAACA
>JAIOSZ010000108.1 GCA_021107335.1 Desulfuromonadaceae bacterium
CAGCAGCGTCTCAACTATCTGGCCTATCACGACGCCCTCACCGGGCTGGCCAACCGCCTTCTGTTCGATGACCGTTTGCAGCACGCTCTGGAGAACGCCCGGCGCTTGGGCAATCGGGTTGCCCTGTTTTTTATCGATCTTGACCGCTTCAAGAAAATCAACGATTCCTTGGGCCACAAAACTGGCGATATGGTCCTCAAGGAGGTATCGGTTCGCCTGTCGGCGGTGATACGTGCAGGCGACACCCCAGCCCGGCTCGGTGGCGACGAATTTGTAATTATTTGTGAGCAGGCCACCGATCGGCAGGGGATCACCATCCTGGCTACAAAGGTGCAACAAGTGCTGAATCAGCCGTTGCAGTGCGGTCGCCAGGACCTGTTCGTCTCTGGCAGTATCGGGGTCAGCGTCTTTCCCGATGACGGAGAATGCGTCGAAAGCCTTATGCAGTGCGCCGACGTGGCCATGTACCAGGCCAAGGAACTGGGTCGCAATAACTTCCAATTCTTTACCCCGGGGATGACCGAGTTGGCCCAGGAAGCCTTGCTAATGGAGAGCAAGTTGCGTAAGGCCCTGGAAAACGGGGAATTGTTGCTGCACTACCAGCCGCAAGTCGACATGAGCAGCGGCTGTATCATCGGCATGGAAGCCCTGCTGCGTTGGCAGCATCCGGTCATGGGCCTGGTGTCGCCGGCCAAGTTTATTCCCCTGGCCGAAGAGACCGGACTGATTATTTCTATCGGCAAATGGGTTCTTCAGCAGGCCTGCAGGCAGGCAATGCTCTGGCAGCAGGCCGGTTATCCGGCTTGGACCATGGCGGTTAATATTTCCCCCAAACAGTTCTGGCAGGCCGATCTGATCGATGCCGTTGAAAAGGCGCTGGAAGAGACGGGCCTCGACCCGACACTGCTTGAGCTGGAGATCACCGAAAGCGCCATCATGCAGGATGCTGACAAGGCCATCGATACCATGCACCGGGTTCGTGAGCGGGGCATTAAGTTGGCCATCGACGATTTCGGCACAGGCTATTCGTCCCTGAGCTGCCTGCGGCGCTTCCCCCTGTCTAAGCTCAAGATCGACCAGTCCTTTACCCGCGATATTCTCATCGAGGAAGACGGCGGCGCCATCGCCGAGGGGATCATGGCCTTGGCCCGCACCCTTAAACTCGACGTTATCGCTGAAGGGGTGGAGGAAGCGGGTCAGGTTGAGTTTCTGCTGGCCAAGGGCTGCACCGAGGGGCAGGGGTATCATCTGGGGCGGCCCATGCCTGCCGAAGGGTTGGTCGACTACTACCTGCACAAAGTGGCGGGCAAAGCTGAAGTCCCTGCCGACAGCTACTCGGTCTTGATCGGTAACTGCTAGCCATCGGCAAGGCTTTTCATCTTTGGAGAGTACCCGCTGAGGCAGGTACTCTCCGTTAAATATATGTATGACTTTTTTGATTATTGAGGCATGGATGAAGGGGAAGGTTGTGGTTGTTTGTCAAAAAGCCCTGCAGCTGGTGTTGGTAACCTGCTTGCTATTGGTGCCGGCTTTTAGCTGGGCTTATTCGGAAGCCGACCTCATGGCGCTGAGCTTGGATGAGCTGACTAGCCTGGAAGTCACCTCCGTCAGTCGCAAGTCGCAGAAGCTCAGCGAAGCTGCGGCCGCGGTATTCGTCATTACCCAGCACGACATTCGCCGCTCGGGAGCGACCAGTATCCCTGAGGCCCTTCGCCTGGCGCCGGGTCTCAGCGTCGCCCGCATCGACAGCAGCAAGTGGGCCATCTCCAGGCGCGGTTTCAACGGCCGCTATGCCAACAAACTGCTGGTGCTCATCGACGGCCGAAGCGTCTATTCACCGCTCTTCTCCGGGGTCTACTAGGACGTACAGGATACTCTGCTCGACGACGTGGAACGCATAGAGGTCATCCGCGGTCCCGGCGCGACCCTGTGGGGGGCCAATGCGGTCAACGGTGTGATAAACGTCATCACCAAAAAGGCGCGGGACACCCAAGGTGCCCTGGTCAAGGCGGGATACGGCACCGAAGAAGCGGGTTTCGCCGCTTTGCGTTACGGCGGCAAGGCCGGCGACCGGACCTATTATCGGGCCTTCGTCAAGTATTTCAATCGCGATCGCCTGGACAGTGTGGGTTCCGGCACCGCCAGTGACGACTGGAACGCCTTTCGCGGCGGCTTTCGTCTCGATGCCACTCCAACTTGCAGGGACGAGTTCACTCTGCAAGGTGAGGCCTACAGCGGTACCGAGGGACAGCAGGATCTAGTCTATCGGTGGACTCCATTGACCAACTACCAGGCCACCCCCATTTCCGATAGCAAGTTTGTCGGCGGCCACCTGCTAGCCCGCTGGCAGAGGCAGTTGAATGATATCGACGACTTCGTGCTTCAGGCTTATTATGATCGTAGCTATCGGGATCAAAAGGCCCTGCTTAAAGAAACGCGCGATGTTTTCGATGTGGATTTTCAACACCGTTTTGTGCTGGGTAAAGGCCATGAACTGTTGTGGGGCCTGGGGTACCGTCTGACCAGCGACGATCTGGAGCCGGCAGAAATTGTCACAGTCGAGGACGAGG
>JAIOSZ010000090.1 GCA_021107335.1 Desulfuromonadaceae bacterium
AGTGGCCACCGCTCTCGGCGTCTACCTGGTTCTATCGCCCTTGGCGGTGCTCGGTGCCTTTCTGATCTTTGTCGGGTTGGTGTGGAAAACGCGCTACATTTCCTTGGGCTCCATCTGCGCTGCTGCCGCCATTCCCCTATTGGTCTGGCTCACCACGGGATCGCTGCCCCTGCTGCTGACCACCTTGGTGATCAGCAGTATTGTCATACTGCGCCACCGGGCCAATGTCCAACGCCTGTTCCAGGGCACAGAGAATAAATTCAAAGCCTGATGAAACGTTGCCTGCTCTTTTGCATCGTTGTTCTGGCGCTTTTGCCTTTGCTGATCTGTTGCGGAGCCTATGCCCTTTTTCTGCGACAGGCCATCTCTCCCCCTGCGCCGATCACCATCAGCATAGCGCGAGGGAGTTCTTTCGGCTCAGTGACTCAAAAGCTGCAACAAGCCGAGGTCGTTTCCAACATTATCGGTTTCAAGGTGTTGGCCCGCCTGCGCGGTAATGCCACAGCCATCCAGGCCGGCGACTATCATTTTGCAGAACCGGCCACCCCCGGACAAATCCTCGACCGGCTGGTAGCAGGCGATGTTGAACTCCACCGCCTGACCATCCCCGAAAGTTTTTCCCGCAAAGAAATCTCCGCACGTCTGCAACATAGTGATTTTCAAGACGCTGCAGCCTTCCTGACCCTGACCGACGACGCCGCCCTGATCCGTGAGTTGGGCATCAAGGCCGCATCCTTGGAGGGCTACCTGTTTCCGGAAACTTACACCTTCGACAGCCGCACCAACAGCCGGCAATTGATTCAAGCCATGGTCAATCAGTGCCTGACCGAACTGACTCCTGCCCTTTTGGCCAAGGCCAAAACACAGAATCTTAATCGCCATCAGCTGCTAACCCTGGCATCGATCATCCAAAAAGAAGCCGGCAATAACAGCGAGATGCCCCTGATCTCAGCGGCCTTCCATAACCGTCTACGGCGGGGTATAGCCCTGCAGGCGGACCCGACGGTCATCTACGGCATCAAGGATTTTGACGGCAATCTCACCCGCCGCCATTTGCGGGAGATCACCCCCTACAACACCTATCGGGTTCCCGGTCTTCCGCCCGGCCCCATTGCCAGCCCGGGGCGCGCTGCCCTGCAAGCTGCGGCGAATCCAGCGGCGGTAAGCTACCTTTACTTCGTCGCCCGCGGCGACGGCACCCACAAATTTTCCAACACCCTGCGCGAGCACAACGCGGCGGTACGCCGTTATCAACTCAAGCGTTAAGGGGCCAGCAATCTCTTTTTAGACCAAGCGCTCCTGTTCTTTGCACAAAAGAAAAGGCGGCTTACGCCGCCCTTCCCTTCCCATATATTGCACATCCGCTACTTACCGAGTAATCCCCGCACTGCACCGAGCACATCGGCCGGCAACAGCACCAACTTAGAGTTCGGCGAAGCGGCCATTTCTTTAACCGCCTCCACGTACTGCTCACCGAGCAGATAGGTAGCCGGCAGCTGATTGTCGCCGATCGCCTCGGTAACCCGGCTAATCGCCTCGCGAGTGGCGTCGGCGAGGATCTTCTTTGCTTCGGCCTGGCGACTGGAGGCCTCAAGTTCGCCTTCAGCCTCACGGATGGCGGCTTCCTTGGCCCCTTCGGCATTAAGGATCGCTGCGGATTTCTTTCCTTCGGCTTCGGTAATAGCGGCGCGACGAGTACGCTCGGCAGCGGCCTGCTGCTCCATGGCCATCTGCATCGTCGAAGACGGCTTGATATCCTGGATTTCCACCGTTTTGACCACAATCCCCCAAGCCGCCACATCATCGGAGATCGATTCCTTGAGCCGCGTCTTGATCAGCTCACGAGAAGTGAGGGCATCATCAAGGTTCATCTCTCCAATGATGCTGCGCAGCGAAGTCTGCACCAGGTTGCGGATAGCGACCATAAAATTATCTATACCGAACACCGCCTTAGGCGGATCGATGATATTGATAAAGGCAATAGCGTTGGCAGTGATCACAGCGTTATCCTTGGTAATCACTTCCTGGCTTGGAATATCGAGGGAGATATCCTTGGTCATTACCTTGTGGGCAATGGTATCGAAATAGGGAATAACAAAGTTGAGACCCGGATTGAGGGTCTTGTGGTATTTACCGAGACGCTGCACCACATGCTTATAGCCCTGAGGAACGATGCGCACACCGAGAAAGGTGGTCACCAAAATCAAGCCGAGCAAAATAACTATGAGAATAAAACCTGGCATAATTTGTATCTCCCCTTTGCAATAGGATGATTTAAAGCTTCTCTACCGTCAGCACATGCCCTTCGATACCGCTCACCCGCACCTGGTCGCCAGCCTGTAACGATTGTGCGCAGATACAGGGCCATTCGTCGCTACCCAACAACGGCACGGTAAACCGCACCCTCCCTTTATCCTGAGGACAATTTGACCCCTTGATCACCAGGGCTAGTTCACCAACGATCGCCTCACGAGACATGCCAGCGGTGCTGCGATCGACCATTCGCGGCTTA
>JAIOSZ010000106.1 GCA_021107335.1 Desulfuromonadaceae bacterium
CATGGTTGAGCGAGGCATGCCCTTTTCGAGTATGGAAGGGAGCTTTGTGCTGCGGGATGGGGTTTTAACGACCGAAGACCTGCAGGTAACCAGCAACGCCATGATCCTGTCGTTGGTGGGGGCTGTCGACCTGGTTAAGGAAGAGCTCACCTTTCTCCTCGGCGTCCAACCCTTCGGCACCGTCGACCAGGTGATTACCCGCATCCCCATCGCCGGTTGGCTGCTCACAGGAGAGGATAAGGCTCTGATCACAGCTCATTTTGCGATCACCGGGCCAAGCAAAGCACCCAAGGTCCAAGCGATTCCGGTAACCTCCGTCTCAAGCAAGGTACTGGGTATTTTCAAGAGGGTACTGGGGCTGCCAGGTAAACTGGTCACCGATCCCGTCGAGGTTATTACCGGCCAGCCAGCGGAGCCGCCGCCGTAGCGAAGGAGAGAATGACAATACTTTGCCTTGTAAGAACCAGCGTCTTCCTAAGATTGTCTCTGTATTCTCGGGGGAAGGTCTGCCGTCTTACATAGGGGAGTGACTAACCGAATTTCTTGTTTATGGAGGAGGGAATCACTTCTGCAGCAGGTAAACCATCAAAGGAGTATGGTGTTCCTAGCGGCAACATTTTGAATTCACAGTGACGTCGGAACCACCTCCACTTGGCAACACGAACCATATAAGGGGAAAACCCGGCTCGCTTGCATCCTTTAAGCGAAGGGATGTTTTGTTCCGGGACAAAAGTGATTATATATTTCGCTCCGAAATCGCGCCCCTTTTTTGCGATCTCAGAAATGGCGTGTGGCATAATTCTCAGACCGCGATATTTTTCCAAAGTGAACCCGAATTCAAGAAGCCCCTCATTCACGTCGAGAACCGGAACTCCGCCACGAAAATAAGTTTGAATCTTGTCATTTTCTGTGGCCGCCATAAGCCACTGCATAAAAGCCGGACTGCCATCTTTAGTCACTGCCACATAGCAAGTAGGAACCTTCTCAGGAAGAAAAAGTTTACGCTGGGCGCGTTCCCTGAAAGCCTGGGTTGGGATCCCTTCGTCGTGCACATCCAATAGCTCACCCACATCTTTCTCATGCAATGGGCGAATTTCTATGACAAGCTCAGCTGCAGGCGTCTCAAAAGGAACATCGAGATCCCGGCGCAGGCACAGGGAGCGTTCTTTCGAATACAAGCGCCGCTTAATTTCTCTTCCGAGCAAACTGACTTTCCCCTTGGCAATCAGGAGAGAGACCATTTTGATGCGATTGATCAATGTGCTCATTGGAATTCACCCTACGGTTATTCTAAGCCATTGACATGAAAAACAACCCCCCTGGCCGCCAGCGTTAGAAGCAGCCCACCTGTGATCCAGCCGAACGATTCACCAGGCCTCCATCTCAGAGACAAAGTGCTAGCGATGAGGCTTTGCTTTTCCCCGGGCTCGATGCCTCCCATTTTTGTTCGTTTCACTATACCACCCCATCACGAAAGTGAAACCTCGCAACCGGCTAAAATCATGCCACATCCCAGCACCTACCTAACCCGACAGCTCAGGTCTACTGAATAGAAGGTTCTTTGTAACGCCAGTATCTAATTTGTTTATCCTTGCTGATCAGACCATTTCCAACGACTGAAAGCGAATGGGCTCATGGGACGAACGAAGCACCGCACCGGGGAAAGCATGGATGCAGATAGGCGCACGTCAGGCCGTCTTTAAAGACGTGCCCAGTAATCGCTAGGATATCCATTCGATCTTTTCGTGATGGCGAAGGCAGAGGAGAGGGGGGAGGTTAATCGTGGCGCACTCCCACATAGACCGTGGCAATGCCGAAGGTTAAATCGAAATGCCGCAGGTTAGAGAAACCCGCCTCCTTCATGAGCATCTTGAAGGTCTCCTGATCGGGAAACTCCAGAACCGAATCGGGAAGGTACTGATAAGCATTGCGCTGAGAAATCAATCCGCCGCAAAATGGGAGGACGCGACGGAAATAAAAATAGTAGAGGGCCTTAAAAAGACGGCCTCGCGGATTGGAAAACTCGAGGACCACCACCCTGCCTCCCCGCTTGAGAACCCGACGCATTTCCCGAAGGCCTTCCAAGCGGTCGACCACGTTACGAATCCCGAAGGCGATAGTGACCCCGTCAAAGGTCCGGTCGGGATGGGGTATGGCCTCGCAAGGAGCGTTCACTAGAGAAATCCGGTTGCAAAACGGAGTGGCTTCGATCTTCTTCTTACCGACGGTCAGCATGCCTTGGGTAAAATCCTCGCCGACGATGCGAACCGACTCCGGGGTCCGTGAGGCAATCTCTAGAGCGACATCCCCCGTGCCGGTCGCGACATCAAGGACCTTACCCCCCTCGGGAATTTGCAACTGCTTCACGGCAAAGCTCCGCCAGCGGCGGTCGATCCCCAGAGACAGGAGACGGTTAAGGAAATCGTAACGGGGCGCAATGGTATCGAACATGTCGCGGACGCCCCGCCCTTTTTCGGACATTTTGAACATCTCTCTTTTCTCCGGGTTCTAAAGGGTTGGTGCATTCGCAAAACTTACAGGTTGGCTGGGACCCTTAACACATCGCCCCTTCGATCGTCAGCAAAAAAGCCCTTCCTCCCTCCGAATCAGCGCGATATACTGCCTGGTGTCCATCCCTCCCGCCCTCTGAGGCATCACATCTACTGGAGTGCCCATGCAGCCCTTGATTGTCAGCGCCGCCCTGCTGCGCAAAGATCATAAGATCCTGATAACAAAACGCCCCGCTGCCAAACAGCAGGGCGGATTCTGGGAATTCCCGGGAGGCAAGCTACACAGCGACGAAACACCGCAACAGGCCTTGCAGCGAGAGCTGAGGGAGGAACTCGACCTCGAAGTGGAAGTCGGAGCGATCTTTGAGGTGGTCTATCACCGCTACGACTGGGGCCCGGTGCTGATTCTGGTTTATGAATGCCGTCCTCTGAGCACAGTCATTCGCAACCTGGAAGTCGACGAACACCGCTGGATCTCCGTGGAACAATTGTCCGAATACGATCTGCTAGCAGCCGACCGGCCGATTATCGATAAGTTGCTGCGTCAAAGCTGCCGCACAAAAAATTCAGAGGCTGGAATCAATCTGCCATCGGCACAGTAAAGGTAACCTGGGTTCCAATTCCCACCGAGCTCTTCAGCCAGATGGCACCACCATGCTGTTCCACGATCTGCCGGGCGATGCTCATGCCAAGGCCGATCCCTTTGGCGGCCGTATCGGAATAATCGGCCCGGTAATATTTATCGAAGACACGATCTCCCTGATCGCTGGTCATTCCGATCCCCTGGTCGGCTACCGTTATCTGGCAATAGCCATCGACCCTCTCCGCACAAATATGAATCAGGCTTCCCTCTGCTGAATATTTGACCGCATTGCTCAACAGGTTTTCTAGCACCTGTTCCAATTTATCGCTATCTGCCTGCACAAACGCCGGAAGGGTTCCCTCCCAAACCAGCTCAAACAGATGCTTTGGAGCCAACAAGCGATAATGCTTCACCTGCTTCGCAAGAAGCGGCTCGATAGCGACTTCCTCCATATCTAGGGGCAGCGCCTTACCGGCTTCCAGGCGGCTGATGTCGAGCAAATCATTAACCAGCTTAGCCAGCACCTCAGCCTTTCCGTGAATCTCGGCCATGAATTCTTTTTGCTGGGCGGGGCTAAATCCCCCGAACTCCTCGGGATTCATACACAGTTCCGAATAACCGAGAATGGCCGTTAAGGGGGTCCGTAACTCGTGGGCAGCCATGGACATGAATTCGGCCTTCATGCGACCCAACTCCCGCTCTTGAGTCACATCCCGCAATGCAGTGATGGCACCGCTCACCCGCCCCTGCTTATTTCGCATCAGCGAGGTGCGTGCTTGCAGAGTACAAGCCTCGGCCATTTTAGATCGTGGCAGAGAAATATCGATTTGCAGCAGAGGAGGAGCATGATGCGCATAGATTGTCTGGATCTGTTGCAACAGCCCTTCATCCTGCAAAATAGCAGCTACCGGTTGACCGATCGGGTTGTGCAAATTGCACCCAAGAAACTCCCGGGCCGAATCGTTAATTAACACAACCTGGTGACTGTGAGGATCCGTAACAATCAACCCGTCCGCAGTGGACTTGATAATATTATCAACCTGGTCTCGTGCCTGCTCAGCCTCGGCCAGGGCTCGCTTCATGCCAGTCTCAGCCTGCTTTGGCACGGTCACATCCTCGGTCACACCGCGAAAACCTTGATAGCAGCCATCACCAGCGATAATCGGCACACCACTGATACGCAGATAACGCCTTTGTCCCGCTTTATTGAAGGCCCAACTATGAACTTTCCTAAAAGCCTTTCTCGAAACAGTTGAACCGCAAAGCAAGCTCTCCAATTCTTTAGCTTCTCCACCGGCGATTAATTCGAAAAAACACTTGCCGATTAGTTCCTCAGCGGCAACCCCCAACATCTCCTCAACCTTATCCGAACAGTAAATGAA
>JAIOSZ010000051.1 GCA_021107335.1 Desulfuromonadaceae bacterium
ATACGGCCGGCATGGGGTGAGAGGCTCTGGTAGACCGAAACGGTGACCATGGCGGAGGAGATGCCGTGGCCGCTGACATCCAGGACATAGGCCAGTACCGTATCTTCGGTCAGGCGCACGATGTTAAAGAGGTCTCCTCCGACTTGCTCGCAGGGGACCAAGCGCCAGGCGATCTCTAGGTTGCTGATGTCTGGTAGGCGGCTGGGCAGCAGGGATTTTTGAATCTCTGCCGCCGAACGTTGATACTCTTCGAGCTGTTGCTGTTTTTTAAGTAGCTGTCTGTTGGCCAGTTCGGCTTCGTAGGTCAGGCGCCGAATGGTCAGTTGGGCTGCCACCTTGAACAGCACCTCTTGCGGGTCATCGGGGCGGCTGATGGTGTCAGCGATCCAGGAGGGGGCGGTGTAGCCGAGCCCACAATCCTGCTCGCCGGAAGAGTAGAGCAGGCAGGAAATGCTGTCCTGTTGACACTGGAAGGCCAAATCGGACCAACGGTTGGTCTGGCGCAGGTCGTCTAAGTCGGAATCGAGCAACAGTAGGTCGGGCAATTGCCCGAGCAGGCGCTCAGTTTCCGTCAGGTTGGCGGCGCGCATAATATGATAACCTTCGTCGCGCAACCACTGATAGATCGCTTGCGCAGCGACGGTTTCCTGTTGGGCAAGGAGAATTTTCCCCGGCATGATAACCCTTTGAATAGCAATGAATCGATGGCTCGCCGCCGATTCTTTGGCAATGGCGAGGCGAGCAGTGCATAACCTTAACAAAGCCCAGTGATGTTGTCCCGTGTCTTTTTGTGTTTTAAGTCGGTGCTAACCGGGGAACAGGGCGGTAAAATTGTTGCCCGTCGCCACCCCCTATGATAGTCTTGTGGCCCATGTTTTAGCGGTCTCTGGCCGTCCTTTTATGCCCTTTTATTGAGCCGTTTTGAGCGGTTGCGAGTGCTAATGCCCCCAAAAGAACGTCTCGACAAATTGTTAGTTATGCGTGGTCTGGTGCTATCGCGGGAACGGGCCCGTAGCCTGATCCTGGCCGGCAAGGTACTGGTCAATGAAAACCTGGTCGACAAGGCTGGTACTCCTGTGGCCAGCGACGCGGAAATTCGCCTCAAGGGCGAGGATATTCCCTATGTGTCACGGGGTGGTCTGAAGCTGGCCAAAGCCCTGGAACATTTTGCCCTGGTAGTGACCGGTCGTGTGGCTATCGACGTCGGAGCCTCGACAGGTGGTTTTACCGATTGCCTGCTGCAACAGGGGGCCGCTAAGGTCTATGCCGTCGATGTCGGTTATGGCCAGTTGGCCTGGAGCCTGCGTCAGGATCCCCGGGTGATCAATCTGGAGCGGACCAATATCCGTCATTTGCAAAGTGATCAATTGGCCGAAGCGCCCTCGCTGGCGGTGATCGACGCGTCCTTTATCTCCCTTGACAAGGTGTTGCCAGTAACCTTGTCTCTGCTCGACGACGGGGCCGAAGTGGTGGCCTTGATCAAACCCCAGTTCGAGGTCGGTCGCGGTCAGGTCGGCAAGGGTGGGGTGGTTCGCGACCCCAAACAGCACACCATGGTAGTGACGCGCATCGAACAGCTGGCGACCGAACTGGGTTGCCGGGTTCTTGGAGTGACTGAAAGCCCGGTTCTCGGTCCTAAAGGCAACCGCGAGTTTCTTATCTATTTGCAAAAGATACAGAAAGAAATACAGCAAGAAGAGTGCCAGTTGTGAGTCTCGTCTATTTTGTCGGCGCTGGGCCGGGTGATCCTGAATTGCTGACCCTTAAGGGGGCCCGGGTGCTGGCCGAAAGCCGGACCGTTTATGCCTTCAGTCCCTTTGATCAAAGCTTTGCCGAGTTGCTGGCCGGCAAGGAGCTCTGCAATCCCTATGATTATTCCTTTGACGACTTGTTGACGCAGTTGCAACGACAGCGAAAAGAGGGGCCGGTGGCTTTTCTGGTGCCGGGAGACCTGACCTTTTTCTCTCCCTTTCAGGCCTTGATAGAGCATCTGGGCGAGGCGGCCGAGGTGATTCCCGGAGTCAGCACGGTCAATGCCGCCTCGGCGCTGCTTAAGCGGACCCTTAATCTGTCGGGAACATGCAGTCGCACCCTGATCGTTTCACCCCGGGTTCTCGAAGAACAGCCCGGAAGGCCCCCCTTGGAGGAACTGGCGGCTCCCGGGGTAACCCTGGTGATTCTTATGAACCATCTGACGCTGACGAAATTGGTCGACCGCCTGCGCCGGGGTTATGGTAACAATGTGGCCATCAGTCTGGTGCATCGGCTCGGTTTTTCCGGTCAGGAGGTGCTAAATGGCACTCTGGACGACATTGTTGCCCAATGTGGCGACAGGGATTTTTTTGCCGGCAGTGGCGGCCGCCGCTCCGGCCTGACCTTGGTACTGGTCGGCGAAGCCTTGACCGCCGCGGTGGATCACTTGTGGTGGGATCGACGTTATCATCGGCAGCAGACCCAGTAAAAGTATTAATGCTGAAAATTTTCCGGTTTTGATTCATTTAATTATTGCTGAAAAAGTTTATTCTTGGGCTTTTCGGGCTGCTTTAAGCGCCCTGATAGAGAAAGACGTTCTGCCATGATTCGTATTCTGCATACCGCTGACCTGCATCTCGATAGTTCCTTTGCCGTTCTC
>JAIOSZ010000191.1 GCA_021107335.1 Desulfuromonadaceae bacterium
GCCAGACACAGGACTTGTCGGCAAACAAACACAAACCCCTTAAATATTAACAGGTTGGCGTTTCAATAAAAGCGCTTATGCTTGGGAAAAGTCGCTGACGGGTGTTGCAGTGCAACAGTTAGCTTTCAGGATTTAGAGAGAGAAACAGGGGGATTAGGAGCTCAGGGGGGGGTGTTGCAATAAATGCAACAGTGTTGCAACCTGCAACGCTTGGAGGCAGGCGATCTCGTCGACCGTCTTCCTAAACCATGGCGCGGCTCGACAACCAGCGAACATTCTAGTATTTTATTCAATCATAACAGTAAGTTGCAGCAGTTAGAGTCGGTAATTACCTAAACATTTCCTGAAAACAATTGACAGGATAGAAAGTTTCATTGTATTCATTTACCTATATATTCGTCTAATTGATTATGCCGTTCAGGCATTACATTTCACCCTGTTAAGCACCTACCCCTTGGCTGTTTTTACCTGGCTCCTCTCGTATTCCAGGCACCTACCCTTTCCTTAACACGAAATCTATGGGTGCTATGTTGAAATCCTTTTGCCCGCAGGGTGTAAAAACCACCTATATGTGTGGTGGTTTTTGCTACACAATGGAAGCTGAATTGCAGCGAAGGAGTGGTGTAGTGAAAGCCAAGATCGCGTTTTTTGCAGAACAACTCGGTGACGGTCATTACACGTTGCCGATCAGGGCCATCAATCCGTTGCATACAACAGAGTTCAGGTCGACTGTCATCATCACTCGCTAAGAATGGAGGCAAAGCAAATGATTAACATTACCGTAAATGGCAAATCCCTTTGTGTTGAGAAAGGAACGATCCTCTTGAAAGCTTGTGAGGATAACGGTTTTCCTATTCCTCACTTATGCTTCAGAGAAGGTTTGAGTTCTGTTGGCGCCTGTCGCCTGTGTCTAGTCAAAGTCGATGGGCAAAAAAAGCTGGCAGCCTCATGTGTGACACCTGTCCAGGAAGGTATGCGCGTTATTACGGATGATGAAAAACTCCGTGAATTGCGTCGTTCCAACCTGGGATTACTGTTATCTGAACACGAGCATAACTGTCTAACCTGCGAAAAGAGCGGGAACTGTGAATTGCAGGATCTGGCTTATGAGTTAGACATTACGTCCATCGGTTTTGAGATCAACAAAGAAAAAACATCAGTCGAGGATTCCGGCGAAGTTATCGCAAGAGATCCTAACCTTTGTATTTTGTGCGGACGCTGCATACGTGCCTGCAGCGAAATTTCCGGACGCAATATCCTCGGTTTTGCCAACCGGGGAGCGGGGTTGACGATCAGCTCCGGGATCGACGATCCTCTGGCTTTCACCGAATGCGTATCCTGTGGTGCCTGTCTGCAGGCATGCCCCACTGGTGCTCTTACAGAAAAGTTGGCCCGCATGCAGGCCAGATCCTGGGATCTGACTACCGTCCGTACCACCTGTACCCATTGTGGCGGTGGTTGCCAGTTGGAACTGGGGGCCTATAACAACAAGATTGTTCGTGTAAGGGGTGTTGAAGATACGCATGCTGAAAATAGCGGACACCTTTGTGTTAAAGGCCGTTTCGGGATGGATTTTATTCAAAGCCCTCAGCGCTTGCGACACCCACTGGTGAAGAAAAACGGCACGTTTGTAAAGGCCAGTTGGGACGAAGCTCTGGACCTGGTGTCGAGCAATTTCAAGCGTATTATCGATCTGCACGGCAGCGATATGGTTGGTGGCATCGCCTCTGCCAAAACCACCAATGAAGACAATTATGTCTTTCAAAAATTCCTACGGGCCTGCATCGGAACCAACAACGTCGATTTTTGCACCCGCTTTTGTCATACACCCAGCGCTGTGGCCCTATCCAAAGCGTTTGGCGGCGGCGCCATGACCAACTCCACGGAACTGTACAAACAGGCGGATGTGTTACTGGTAGCCGGCCTTAACCTTACGGAAATGTATCCGGTTTTTGCCGACTTTGTGAAAAGCGAGGTGGTCCGGGGGAAGTTGAAACTTATCGTGATTGATCCGAGAAGGACCGAACTTGTCGACTACGCCCAGGTCTGGATCAGGCCGAAGCTGGGCACAGATATCGCCTGGATCAACGGTATGATGAGTGTGATCCTGGAAGAAAACCTTGAGGACGCAGCTTTTATCGCAGATCGCACAGAAGGTTTTGACGGACTGAGGTCGGCCATAGCGCCTTATACGCCGCAAAAAGTAATGGAAATTACGGGCGTTGCCGAGGCGGATATCGTTGAAGCAGCCAGACTCTATGGCCAGGCAAGTCGGTCCTCCATCCTCTATGGCATGGGCATTACCCAGCATATCCATGGAACCGACAATGTTTCTGGATTGTGCAATCTGGCCCTGCTGACTGGAAACTTGGGCAAGGCAGGTACGGGCGTCAATACGATTGCCAAGCAAAACAACGGTCAGGGCGCTGGCGACATGGGCTGTTTACCACCCATTTTTCCAGGTGGCCAGAAGGTGGCTGATCCGCAGAGTAATGAGAAATTCGAAAAAGCCTGGGGAACCAGTCTCTCCCAAAAACCGGGCATGACCGAATCAGACATGGTGCTCGATAAAGGCCGACTAAAAGGTCTTTTCGCCTTGGGGGCCAATCCCATGCGCAGTGGCCCGAACATCAACAAGGTGCGGGAAGTTTTGCAGGGGATGGACTTTGTCGTGGTACAGGACATGTTTATGACCGAAACGGCCGAAATGGCAGATGTCGTTCTGCCTGCGTGCTCCTTTGCCGAAAAAGACGGGACCTTTACCAATGTTTCCCGTCTAGTACAGCGGGTTCGCAAAATTATCGAGCCCCCGGGTGAAAGCAAACCAGACTGGGAAATACTCTGTCAACTAAGTACGCGGATGGGCTACGAAATGAACTATGCTCATCCCGGGCAAATCATGGATGAAATCGCATCCCTGACCCCACCCTACGGCGGAATATCTTATCAACGCCTCGAGACCGGAGGCCTGCGCTGGCCCTGCCCGTCCGCAGCACATCCTGGCACCCCCTTCCTGTGGGAAAAGAAATTCAATACCAAAAGTGGTAAGGGAATTTTCTTTCCAGCCGAATATCAATTGCCGGCTGAGCTACCGGACGAACAATATCCCTTTGCACTGACAACCGGGAAGAATCTCTATCATTTACATACCGGCTCTTACACCAGACAATCGGTGGCTCTTTCCAGACTGGCTTCTGAGGATCGTTTGGAAATGAATCCATCGGATGCAGAGCGGTTGGGGGTCCTGGATGGTGGGCAGGTAAAGGTAAGTTCCCGTCGGGGAGAGATCGATATTAAGGCCGAAGTGACCGACCGAGTATCCGAGGGGACTGTTTTCGCAACTTTTCACTCAAGCGCGGTGAACAAACTAACCAACGACAGCCTCGACGCTCTTGCAAAGGTTCCTGAATTAAAGATTTGTGGAGTCAGCATCGAAAAAATTGCATAAAAATGGACATACCATGTCCACGGCAAAAGCATGTGGCTCTCTTAACGGGCATCCATAAAAAAGCATCTAAACATAAAGGGCCTGCTCGAATGGGGCAGGCCCTTGCTCATTCCCTCGCCGACCGGAAGTCGATTTCTGCAAACTATAGAATTTGAGGTCGGTCCGCAATAGTGAAACGGCTGTTGCCGCTAGCCTCACACGTGAAAACGTTGACCTACGACAACGGGAAAGAGTTCGCCTTTTATCAGCACATTGACGAGCAGCTTCAGCCCAACGGTTATTTTGCGCACCCTTATCATTCCTGGGAGCGCGGTTTAAACGAGTACACCGGCGGCCTTATGCGCCAGTTCTTCCCAAAAAGAAAGGATCTCTCTGAAGTCTCCGATGAAGAAATTCAGGGGGGGGGTGATGGACAAACTCAACAACCGCCCTAGAGAATGTCTTGGCTTTAAAGCCCCCAATTAGGAATTTTTTGGTGTCAACCTACCTGTTGCACTAGCAAGTTGAATCCGCGCTAACCAGACACCCCGAATCGCTACTAATAGCAAAAGAAATGTGAGGGTAAAATGCGTGCAGTCGAAAATCAAAATAAACGCCCTGCCGGAATCGCACCGGACTGTTTTTCCTGCGTTGTTAATCAGGCCTTGTCGGCTTCTCATTTTGCAGGATTAAGCGAAGAGCAGACACAAAGAATCGTCGAGGTCGCCGAAGCGGGGTTAGAGGAGTCCAAAAGTACTTCTATTCTGGTTCAGCATGTCGTGCGCCGTGTAGCGGATGCGATCATCAAGGCAAAAGGCGAGTCTTCGTCCTTTGATATTTATGCTGAGATCAAACAAAAGTCGAATCTTCTATCTCTGGATTATGCGGAAAGCCTTCAGGAGAAAATTGATACCAGTGTTTCACCTTTTGAAACCGGGCTGCAGATTGCGGCGGCGGGAAACATCATAGACTTCGGTTCCAGAGACCACACTTCCCTGGATTTGGACAAAGAACTCAGGTCTCTTGCCACCGTCCCGTTTACCCGTTACGATCTCGCAGCGCTTAGAGAATCGCTAAAAACAGCGTCAATGCTTCTCTATCTCTGCGATAACAGCGGCGAGATCGTTTTCGACATGTTGTTCATAAAACAACTGCAACGAGAGTATCCCGACCTTGAAATAGTGGCTGCGCTTCGTGATAGCCCCATCATCAACGACGCAACCCTTGTGGATGCCAAAACGGTAGGACTTGATCGGCTTGTCACAACCATTTCAAGTGGCAGTATCTATCCTGGAACAATCCTTACCGAAACGACTGTTGAATTTCAGAATATCTATGCCTCTGCCGATGTGATCCTCTCGAAAGGCCAAGGCAATTTCGAAACATTACTGCCGCTGGCGGATGGGAGAATCTTCTTTTTACTGCGCATCAAATGTGACTATATGGCTACCCTGTCCCAGGTGGAACGCGATAGCCTAGTGCTTATTCAAGCCCATAACGGGGAAGGGGCAGTGTTGTGAAAGCAAAACAGGAGGGGCCTACGATGCAAACCGCTCATCTGATTTATTTTTCTCCCACCGGGACGACCAGAAAAGTATCCGAAGCCATCGCTCAGGGTTTTGGCGCGGGCAAGGTTATCCATTACGACGTAACCCTGCCAGGTTCAAAATTCGACACCGTTTTAACCGATGGCGTGGCGATTATCGGCATCCCTGTGTACGCCGGTCGCGTGCCAAAACTCTGCTGGCAGCGCCTGCAGGCGATCACGGCAACGCATATCCCTGCCGTTCTGGTCGCGCTTTATGGCAACCGCGAGTTCGACGATGCCCTCGTCGAGCTGCGCGACCTGTCCGTCGCTAAAGGGTTCAACGTCATTGCTGCCGGGGTCTTTATCGGCGAACACTCCTTGTCAACTCCGACGCAACTGATAGCGGCTGGCCGGCCCGATGCCCAAGATCTGAAACTGGCGATACAGTTCGGGCAACAGGTGGCAGCCAAAATCGCCAGCGAGCATTTCGATACCTTGGATATGGAGGGCCATGTGCCTTACAAGGAGCGCCCGAAATTCGGCGGCCAGGCACCGGAAACAGATGCCGAACAATGCATTTTCTGCGGAAAATGTGCGGAGGTTTGCCCCTTAGGCATTATCGCCGTCGACCTTTTGATCACGACAAACGCCGAAAACTGCATCATGTGTTGCGCCTGTGTGAAAGCATGTGAGGTCCAAGCCCGTCACTTTAGACATCCGCAGATCGAGGAAAAACGTGCAATTTTGCAGAAGAACTGCAGTAAGCCTAAAACACCGGAAATCTTTATTTGATGCAGGTAACCAGCCTTTTGCAGAGTTAACTAGTTGCCATCCGGAAACGGCTCTTTTCCCCAATCTCGGCATCAATCCGCACGCTCGCCTGTGACTCGGGCCATCCCTGGCCCTCGCGCGCAGAGCGCCGGTCAGAGCAGCAAGATGCCTAAAAGTACTCGATCCTGATGACCTGTTGATAGCGTGGCCGCGTCCGAAATATACCGCAAAACTGTCGTATTCAAAAGACGCGTGGGGGGACCTCCCTAAAGAACTCCCATTGAGACAAATCCGTGTCACGGTCAAACATCCGGCTTTCAGGACGCAAGGATTCTATATCATCATCACCCTGCTGGACGTCGAGCAATATCCTGCGGAAGAACTTGCCAAACTCTATTTCAAGCGATGGGATGTTGAACTGTTCTTCCGCGATATCAAGACAACCATGGGGATGGATGTCCTGCGATGCCGAATGCCGGAGATGGGCCGAAAAGAAATCCTGATGCACTTCATCGCCTACAATTGCATCCGACGGTTGATGTACGAAGCCGCATAGGAATCGGACATTGAAGTCCGAATTGTTTGTTTCAAAGGTAGCCTTCAAGCACTTCGTAGCTAAGAGCCCCACCTGAATCAGGCCAAGATCAGAAAGGCAGAGCAGTTCAGATTAATCAGGATTTTGTATGATGCAATGGCCAATACACCAATCATGCAACGACCAGGAAGAAGTGAACCACCATGTGTCAAACGGCGCCCCAAAAATTATCAGAGAATGACTGCGCCAAGGCATGAAATGAAGGTGATCCCGCACTAAAGCAAATATCGTGCTACAACCCCTTAAACTTGGTGCCATTCAGGTCTGTCCACGAAACGTCCACCTCTGAGTCAGGTCCCCCAATCGCACCCCTACAGACGCTGAACCGGGCCACATCAGTGGTGGCCTGCATCGCCTTGCCGCTCTGTACCTTACTCCCCTGGGGAATATTCAAAAGCAAAACCATGCGCAGTTTCAAAAGGTACTGGCCGGTTCGGTGAAAAGGATAAAGGGAAAATGAAAACCTTTTTCATTTTTTTTCTTGACGCCATGCGTCGGTCCGCGTATTTTATGAAATGCGTTTTCATTTTCATGCAATTATTTTTTCGGTAAGACTTCTAGCCGGGCCATACCGCCCGGGGTCAACAACAAGCGAGCAGAGAGACAATTGCCATGGCAAAACTCAGCATGCGGCAGATGAAAGTGGGCCAGACCGGCGTCATTGCGGCGGTTCGGGCGGCAGGCGAACTCGGCAAACGGATCCGCGACATGGGGCTGGTGACCGGCAGCGAAATCAAAATCCAGGGTCGGGCGCCCCTGTACGATCCGGTAGCGATTCGGGTCATGGGTTTCACCCTCACCCTGCGCAACAACGAAGCCGACTCTATTGACGTGACCGTGGAGGATTGACGATGAGTGCAACCATAGCACTGGCGGGGAACCCGAACTCCGGCAAGACAACCCTCTTCAACGCCCTGACCGGAGCGCGCCAGCATGTCGGCAACTATCCCGGGGTCACTGTGGAAAGGAAGGAAGGCTCCTATGTGGCGAATGGCCAAACCCGCAAGGTTATCGACTTACCGGGCATGTATTCCCTGACCGCCTATTCCCTGGAGGAACTGGTTGCCAGGGATTTTCTGGTTCAGGAAAAGCCGGCGGCTATCGTCAACATCGTCGACGCCGCCAACCTGGAGCGCAACCTCTATCTGACCGTACAGTTCATGGAGCTGGGGGTACCGGTCTGCATCGCCCTGAACATGGTCGATGCGGCGAAAAAACGGGGCATCGAGATCCATGGCCAGCAGCTTTCCGAGCTGATGGGCGTGCCGGTGGTACCGACGGTGGCCCGCAGCGGCCAAGGCAAGGCAGAGCTCATGCAGGCCGCTGACAAACTGATCGGCGCCAGGGAAAAGATTCCTCCCCTCATCATCTCCTATGGGGAGGATATCGACCGAGCTCTTGCGGAGATGGAGGACGATATCGCCATCGGCCTGCCGAACTCCGACTACCCGGCTCGCTGGCTGGCTCTGAAGTTTCTGGAAAATGACGAACAGATCTTCGGATTCTGCCAGAAGGAGAACCCCGATCTGTTCGCCCGGCTAGAGACCAGCCGGGAACGGGTCGCCCGACATATCGCGACCACCCTCGCCACCTGTCCCGAGGCGGTCATCGCCGACCACCGTTACGGCTACATCAAAGCCATCATCAAGCAGGGGGTCATCACCCACCATCTGGATCAGGATCGCCTGTTCATCTCCGACCGTATCGACCGAGTGGTCACCAACCGTTTCGCCGGCCCGCTGATTATGGTCGCGGTCATCATGGCCCTGTACCAGTTCACCTTTAGCTACAGCGAGCTGCCCCTCACCTGGCTGGAGGGCCTTTTCGGCTGGCTGAGCGGTATCGTCGAAGCTACCCTGCCGGACGGCCTGCTGAAGTCGCTAATCATCTCCGGCATCATCAACGGTGTGGGCGGGGTACTGGGCTTTGCACCGATCATCATGTTCATGTTCTTCGGCATTGCGATCCTTGAGGACTCCGGCTACCTGGCGCGGGTCTCCTTCATGCTCGATCGGGTGTTCCGCAGCTTCGGCCTGCACGGCGCCTCGGTCATGCCCTTCATCATCTCTGGCGGCATCGCCGGCGGCTGCGCGGTGCCCGGCGTCATGGCCACCCGCACCATCAAGTCGCCCCGCGAGCGCCTGGCGACGCTGCTGACCGTCCCCTTCATGAACTGCGGCGCCAAACTGCCGGTCTTCGCCCTGCTGGTAGGGGCCTTCTTTGCTGAGCATGAGGCCCAGGTGATGCTTATCATTACCCTGATCGCCTGGGGCGGTGCTCTGCTGTCCGCCAAGCTGTTGCGCTCCACGGTCATCAAGGGGGAATCGACCCCCTTCATCATGGAACTGCCGCCCTACCGCCTTCCGACCTTTCGCGGACTGCTGATCCATACCTGGGAGCGGACCTGGCAGTACGTCAAGAAAGCAGGCACGGTCATTCTGGCCATCTCCATCGTCCTGTGGGCCCTGATGACCTTCCCCGGCCTGCCGGAAACGCAGCAGCAGGCCTTCGAGCGGCAGCGAGCAACCGTGACGGCATCCGCCTCCCAGGATCATGAGGAGCAACTCGGCGCCATCGATGCCCGGGAAGCCGAAGCGGCCCTGCGGCACTCCATTGCCGGCCAAATTGGCACCGCCATGGAAAGCGTCACACATCTGGCAGGCTTTGACTGGCGCACCAACATCGCCCTGGTCGGCGGCTTCGCCGCCAAGGAAGTGGTGGTTTCTACCCTCGGCACCGCCTATTCTCTGGGCGAAATAGATCCGGAAGAAACCGGGTCTCTGGCAGCCACCTTGGCCAAAGCCCCGGGCTGGAATCCGGTGGTCGCCTTCAGCCTGATCGTCTTCACCATCTTCTATGCGCCCTGCTTCGTCACCGTGGTCTGCATCGCCCGCGAAGCCGGTTCGTGGAAATGGGGCGCCTTTTCCATCCTTTTCAATACCACCCTCGCCTTCGGGTTTGCCGTACTGGTCTACCAGATCGGTTCGAGCGGCATTTTCGGAGCGTAGATCGGCC
>JAIOSZ010000086.1 GCA_021107335.1 Desulfuromonadaceae bacterium
GACAGGCCTATTGAAAGTGAAACCTGTAAAATAGTGGAAAACAGCTACCGAGCCACCATACTCGCTTTTCTCCACGAGTGGAGTCTGTTTGCCGAAACAAACGGTGTCGATCTTATCAAGATAATCGAGGCGATCAAAGTGCGACCGACGCACAGCAATATGATCTTTCCCGGTCCTGGCATCGGCGGTTATTGTCTGCCAAAGGATGGGGGGCTAGGACTGTGGGCCTACCGACACCTGATGGGTTTTGAAAACGAGATCTTTCAAATTACCCCCGAGGCCATCAATATCAACGACACCCGCCCTCTGCATGTGGTGCAGCTGGTGCGGGATGCCCTACGCAACATGGGAAAAATCGTGGCGGCCACTCCGATCACCATCCTCGGCGTCTCCTACCGGGAGGATGTAGGCGATACCCGCTATAGCGGTTCAGAAATTGTCCTGCGCAAACTAACTGAGATGGGTGCTGAAGTCAGGGCTCACGACCCCTATGTCGAGCATTGGTGGGAGATTGAAAAACAGGATAGTTACCCGGCAACCGGACTGAGCCTGGCGCGCTTTTTTCGTAATCAGCAGGAACTGGATGGATTTACCATGACCCCCGAACTACCAGATTCCCTTTGCAATGCCGAAGCCGTTATTTTGGCGGTACGCCATGCGTCCTATTTAGCCCTGACACCAGACGATATCTTACGCATGGCCGGCGGACCAATTGCCGTTGTGGACTGTTTTGGCATTTTGACCGATCAACAGATCAAACGCTATTTCGAGCTAGGCTGCGAGGTCAAGGCCCTGGGCCGCGGCCATGTCCAGCGCATCAAAGATGCGGTACGAAAATCTCGATCAGATTAAGGTTGCTTGTAAATAGCTCAGGTCTTGTAACCTTAGTGCTCCGAGACTAGTGCCCATCAGGAAACTCTGGATGGACCCTCGTCCAATGATCGGCCAAGGAAACAAACCGAAGTCCCTATTTCCCGAAAACTTTTAAAACAATCCAGCAATTTGTAGGATTTTCTCGTCAAGAGCTAATTCGGGAGCGATAAATGAAGATTTTAACGGGAGCGCTTTGCTTGGCAGCAGCTGTAAGCTTGTGGGCTTGCGTGGAAGACGGCAAAGGTGGAGCCGCGACAGAGACAGCAGCCATGGCGGGCCTCTCTGTCGCAATTGAAAAGTTTGATGCCCACATCTTTGACTCGCGAGCAAAATGGTGGGGGGGCGTTAAAGGCCCGGACAATAAGATCTACGGCATCCCTTACGGTTCTGATGACATCCTGATCATAGACCCAATCGCCAATACCGCATTGCGCAGCCGTATGGGGGCTTATATTTCAGGCTCCACCAAATGGGCGAGTGGGTGCCTTGGCCCCGATGGAAAAATTTATTGCGCTCCCTACAATGCTCCCGATGTTCTGATCATCGATCCGATAGCGGGAAGTGCAGTTCGAACTAATTTTGGCTTAAATCTCACCGATACCGCCAAGTGGGCGGGAGCAGTACTGGGGCCGGACAACAAAATTTACTGCATTCCAAGGGACTCCACAAGCATCCTGATCATTGACCCCGCCAAAGGAACCGCCATCCGTAGCACCATGGGTGCTAACCTTGCCGGTACCCACAAATGGTCCGGAGGAATTCTCGCTACAAACAGAAAGATTTATGGCGTTCCCCGCAATGCCCGGGACATTCTAATTATTGACCCTGCGTCCGGAACCGCCTCCCGTAGCACAATGGGGGCGAACCTCACCAGAAAACATAAATATGCCGGAGGAATTCTTGCTCCCAATGAGAAAATTCATGCCATTCCCTACAGCGACTGCCCCGCCATTCTGATCATCAATCCTAAGGCCAATAAGGCTTCCCTTAGTACCATGGGGGCAAATCTTTCTGGATCTGGATGGTCAGAAGCAATCCGTGGCCCAGACCATAAAATTTACGCAGTTCCATACACTGCTTCCGACCTGTTAATCATTGATCCTGTGGCCGGTACCGCTTCTCGCTACTCGATTAATGGTGTGGGATCGACATCTACAGGAAAATGGGTAATGGGAGATATTGATAACAAAAAATTCTACGGTATCCCCTACATATCCACGGACATCATCGGTGTGCAAATTCAATGAACGACCGACTGGAATTTGTCTATAGGGGCGGCACACATTGTAAGCCGCCCCCATCAATCCCCATAATTATTCAAGGGTGCACAGTTGTGTGACTTTCCACTTCACAGCAGTATACGGACTCAACTTTTTTCCGAGGAATCGGTCCTCGAGTTACGTACCATGTCGACCCGCATCGAGACGTTTCTAGATCTCATTATCAAGGAGATTCAGGACCCCAAAGAAGGGTTCATGGCGGAAGCCTACAATATCGAAAACGGCATCAACCTGCATTACAACAAAGTGCGCTTTCAGAAAATCAAACGGCCTCAGGAGCGGAATTGCTCGATCGAACCGGGTCTTTGGTCTATCGATATCATGACCTACCTGGGAAGGATCGGAGGTTATTGCTTCAACATCGCCCAGGCTCTGACCGGGCAAAAATAGCCGCTATTGCTCAAACGACATAAAAAGGCCTCAATGTCGTCTGACATTGAGGCCTTTTTTACATACGCCCCACTCCGTGGGAAGTGCAGATCAGCAATTTTTCAGACCTTTAGCAACCGCCAGTTATTAGCTGATTCATCAATTCGTATCCGTGTCCAATAAAGAACCCGGTGTCGACCGCTGCCTTTTCATGATAGGCATCACCAGAAAATGCGTTGGGTTTCTCCTGGGCCCTAGAATCATAAAGAATAAAAGGCACAGCATCCCCGGTATGGGTCATTTTTTTAACCGGAGTCGGATGATCCGGCAGCACCATCAAACGAAATTCGCCCAGCGCGGGAAGACCTTCGAGCACTGTACCGACTACCAATTGATCGAAGGATTCGATTGCACGTATTTTTTCTGCCAAATCCCCGCTATGAGAAGCTTCATCGGGAGCCTCTACGTGTACATAGACATAGTCCCTGGTCTTAAGTGACTCCAGAGCATAACGCCCTTTGGCCAGGTAATCGGTGTCAAGATACCCGGTAGCTCCTGGAACCTCAATGACATCGAGCCCAGCATAGACACCGATACCCTTAATCAGGTCGACGGCTGATATTACCGCTCCGCTAATGTCGAACTTTTGGCGTAAGGTTTCCATCTGCGGAGCCCGGCCATGGCCCCACAACCAAATGGCATTGGCCGGCTTATCTCCGGCAGCGATGCGATCCCTATTGACCGGATGGGTCTTAAGCAAGGCGTTGGCCTTAGTAGCAAGGGCCTGCAAAATGTCGGCGCCATCGCCACTCGGTAAAAAGGCAGCCACGGCTTGCCCGCTAATGTCATGAGGCGGGGTAAAGTTCAACTGATCTCTGCCGCCATGCCAGACCATGAGGTGCCGATAGGAAACCCCCGGGTGAAAGGAGAAAGTTTCACCGCCAAACTCTTTCTGCAAGGCTTCGACCAGCTGCCTTGCCTGCTCTGAACCGATGTGCCCTGCAGAAAAGTCATCCATAGTAATTTCGCCGTTACGCTCACCAAGGGTAACCAGATTGAGGCGAAAGGCTATATCCTCTGGTCCAAGGTTAACTCCCATACTGGCCGCTTCGAGAGGAGAACGACCGCTGTAGCAAACAGCCGGGTCATAGCCGAAAGCCGACAGATTGGCGACGTCACTACCTGGCGGATACCCGGCAGGAATGGTCTGGACCATGCCGAGAGCACCCTGACGAGCGAGACGATCCATATTGGGAGTATCGGCTGCCTGGAGAGGTGTTTGACCGTTTAACTCAGCCAAAGGCTCATCCGCCATACCATCGCCTAAAAGAACCACATATTTCATAATAGCCTCAACCAAATATCTATAAAAATACCGTTTATATAAATGCAGCGATGCGGGAGGAGTCATCTCCACCGCAGAATCAACTAACCTCTTGGATGAATCTGTTCATGAAGCCTTTTCAGGCGTTCCCGGGTTACATGAGTATATATCTGAGTGGTAGAGATATCCGCATGCCCCAGCATGGTTTGCACTGCACGCAAATCAGCGCCATTATCCAGCAAGTGTGTCGCAAAAGAATGGCGTAAAGTATGCGGGGTTATGTTTTTACGAATTCCGGCCTGCTTGGCGCGCCGTTTAATAATCTTCCAGAAGCCCTGACGTGTCAACCCATTCCCTGATCGATTGAGGAACAGGATTAAACTTCCCCTCCCCTTATCTAATAACGGAAGCCCGATGTCGAGATAATTACGCAACTCATACAGGGCCGACTCTCCCAAGTGTACGATGCGCTGCTTCCCACCCTTGCCAAAAGCAGTCAAATAACCTACATCGAGTTGTAGATCAGAAACCTTAAGCCCAACCAGCTCAGAGACACGCAGTCCAGTGGCATAGAGCACTTCGAACATAGCACGATCCCGGCGGTCAAGGTAACTGTCGCCAACCGGTGCAGCAAGCAACCGCTCAACCTCTTCAGGAGATAAAGTTTTAGGCAAACCACTCAGGGTTCGCGGTGCCTGTATCTGACCGGTTGGATTATCGGTGGCATACCCTTCCGCCAACAAAAAGCGATGAAAGGTACGCAGGGCTACTAGAGTCCGTGCCCGGCTGCGAGAAGACAGACCGGCTTTTTTTAAAGAGGCAAGGAAACCAAGCACCAAGCGGGATGTCACCTGATCCGGTTGCATGGCTTCTTGCTCAAGCAAAAACCCAACATAACGGGCCAAGTCCCGACCATAAGCGTCTAGGGTATTAGCCGACAATCCTTTTTCAACCGTCAGATAGTTAAGAAACGCATCGAGCTTATGATTCATAACACCCTGCTTTACTGGCCTATTATGCGCCGGAGTTGTCAATGGCATCGAGCAATTTCTGACGAAGCTCAGCTATCCTCTCAAAATCGGTTATCTTCTGACTAAATATGTCGCGCACATAAAAGGTGTCGGCTACCTGATCAACCTTGGTGGAGATCTTGGATACACCAATATACAGACCCATGTCGAGCAGGGTTTTACTGACGGTGTAGAGCAAGCCGACCTTGTCATGGGTATAGATATCAAGCACCGTGTAATCCCTGGAAACCTTGTTGTCGATTTCAATACGGCTCGGCATTCGCGGCCTCGGTGGAGTCGGCAAAGCCTTGACTTGCTGGCGGTCAGAAACAAGATCCTCGACCAGCATACGTCCTTCAATTACAGCCTCAAGGGCAGCTCGCACCTTCTCCCACTTTTCTTGAGAGACAATCGGACGCTTCAGATGCCCCCGTACCTGCAGGATATCAAAGACCAATCCGTCTTTATGTGTATAGATCAGAGCGCCGAGTATATTGACATTGAACGCAGCCATAACACCGGTAATCATAGTGAAGAGGCCGGCTATATCAACGGTGACAATTGTCAGTTCGGTAAATTTGGCCTCCTGATCATTGGTTACCTTAAAGGCCAGCGTCTGATCGCGGCGGTCCATGATCAAGCGCATGTGTTCAGCGATATTCTCCGAAGGCTGCGCAAACAGATAGCGCATACCCATAAGCTTGAGGCGTTCTTTAATGGCTCGTTCGCTATACTCGTCTTTTAGCAGTTCGACAACCCGGCGCTTACGATTACGAATCCTCTCAGAGCGGCTTTCTAGATAAAAGTCCCCCCGCTCCAGAATATCGTAAGTCTTTTCGTAGAGCTCCTGCAGCAACAGCCCTTTCCACCCCGACCAGACATCGGGCCCCACCGCTCTGATATCGGCTACGGTGAGCAAAAACAGCATGCGTAAGTTTTCGCTCATGCCCATCTGCTGGGCAAACTGTACAATCAAAGCGTCGTCGTGCAAATCCCGTCTCTGAGAGATATGGGTCATCTGCAGATGGTTGCGCACCAGGAACTCCAAGCGGCGAGTATCTTCCTTGTTGAGGCCAAGACGCCGGGCTATGGTCGGGATCATGTCGGCGCCTTTGTTGCAGTGATCTTTGCCCTGCCCCTTGCCGATATCGTGCAGCAGCGCCGCCAGAAA
>JAIOSZ010000016.1 GCA_021107335.1 Desulfuromonadaceae bacterium
CGCCAGCGGGGGTATTGGCCACCAGCAGCTGCAGACTACGTACGCTAGTAATCTCACGGCCATTATAGCTTAACAGCAGATCGCCCCGGCGTAATCCGGCCGCGCTAGCTGGTGAATCGGCCAGCACTTGATTGACCAAGGCGCCGGTAGAGCGATCCAAGCCAAAAGATTCGGCCAAAGCAAGCGACAGGGGCTGAATGCCGACCCCCAGGTAGCCACGGACCACCTCGCCGTTTTCCATCAGCTGACCGGCGACGAGGCGGGCCAAATTGATGGGAATGGCAAAGCCGATACCCTGGCCCGAAGCGACGATGGCCGTGTTGATGCCGATCACCTCACCATAGATATTCAACAACGGCCCCCCCGAATTACCGGGATTGATAGAGGCGTCGGTCTGAATAAAATCTTCAAAAGCTTCGATACCGACATCGGTACGGCCGGTGGCCGAAATCACGCCGACAGTCAGGGTGCTATCGAGGCCGAAAGGATTGCCGATAGCCAGCGCCCACTGGCCGACCTGCAGGGCATCCGAGTCGCCGAGCACCGCCACCGGCAGCTCTTCGCTGGCAGCAATCTTAAGTACGGCGACATCGGTATCGGGATCGGTACCGATCAACTCACCATCGAAGATGCGACCATCGGCGAGCTTGACCTTGATCTCTTCGGCCCCCTTGACCACATGTTCGTTGGTCAAGATATAGCCTGCGGCACTGATGAGGACCCCGGAGCCTAGGCTCTTAGTCTGCCTCTGGCGTTGGGGATGACGTTTGAACAGCTCGCCGAAAAAGTCGTCGAACATGGGGCCGATCTGCGGCACCCGTCGCACACGAGCAGCCTGAATATTAACCACCGCCGGGGTAACCTTTTGCGAAACTTCGCTAAAAGCCCGCTGGGTGGTAAGCAGTTCCTGCGGAGGGCTTTCCACGGGCGGCGCGACCTTGCTGTCCCGCACCGAAATAGGAATGCTGGCGTCCTGACGCTGTTCTCGGCAGCCACCAAGCAGAACAGCGGCCAGTAGACAGAGAATAAGGAGCAAGCGATGGGTACTCATGGCAGGAAGATCCCTTTTCAACAGAGAGAAAACAACCTGCAGATTACCCAAAAAAGCCCCCGGTGTCAATTGTTTCGGCGGTTTGTGGCGATACAACGGACCAGTTCCAGCAGGTCCTGATGGCTGCCGCAAAAATCGGCATGAGCTGACCGATTGTTCCGGTCGATCAGGCAGGTGTCGAGCAAAAAGGTAGTCAGGCCTGCCCGCTGGGCCGGAAGGTCATATTCGGTGTCATTGCCGACCATAATCGCCTGCTGTGGATTGAGTCCCTGTGAATGCAAAATGTCGACAAAATATTGCAAATGCGGTTTGCAGAATCGACTGTTTTCATAACTGGTGATCAGTTCAAAGGGAAAGTCATCCAACTGGCCCCATTTCAGCCGCGCCTCAACCACCGGAAGAGGAAAAACCGGATTGGTGGCGATAATGACCCGCAGTCCGCTATCGAAACATTCCTGCAAGATTTTCCGGACCAAGGGAAAAGGACGGACCAACGGCGCTAGGCGCTGCAGACCATTGTTGCAGAACTGGTTCAAACGATCGCGAAAGAGTGTTCCATCGATACCAAGGCGCTCTTCAATCAGAGTCAGAAAAAGTTCTTCCATGGTCTGCTCACCTTGATCCGCATTGAGCAGATCGAAGGCGCTTGCAACAACCGTGTCTGCAAAGCGGCAGTGATTGGCCAGATCACTGAAATGACGGGCCAATCCCCGCACGTAACCGGAAATATAAGCATCCATTTCGATATTGAGCAGGGTTCCGTCAAGATCAAACAGGATCGCTTCAATGGGTGGCAGTGACGGGCAGTTCATGCAGAAGACACTCTCGATTCACTAGCAAAAAGTCTGACCATGATAGCATGGGCTCGGTTGCCGGGAAAAGAACCAAAAGACCGACGCCAAGGCGGCAATAATTCCTTGACTTGCCTTGCCATGCAGGGTACGAATTCAATAAATACAACGAGGTAAGTCATCTATGAACGATATCAGAGAAGAAGTCAAAGGACTGCTCATCGGTCTCAAGATCCGCCGACTGCGCCAGGAACGTCGCATGACCTTGCAAAATCTGGCCGAGGCGACGGGTCTTTCCAAACCGTTGCTGTCTCAGATTGAAAACGAGCAAGTCATACCGCCCCTGGCCACCTTGCTGCGTATTTCCAAGGCGCTTAAGGTCAGCCTGCAGACCTTTTTTCAAGAAGAGGATGGTGCCGAAAAATGTGTCTTGGTTCGGGCCGGCGAGAGTCACCGCATGGACTGCCGGGCCAGCCGCAGCCAGGGCCGATCGCCCTACAACTACAATTCTCTAGCCTACGGTAAAAAGCAACGCAGTCTTGAGCCTTTTTTGATCGAGTTCGAGGTACGGCCCTGGCAGGACGAACTGTTGGAGACCCACGAAGGGGAAGAATTTATTTTTCTGCTCACCGGCAAACTGGAATTTCACTACGGAGATCAGATTATGACCCTCGATCCGGGCGATTCCATCTACTACGACTCTAAGGAACCCCACGGTTTCGTCGCCATTGCTCCGGCTCCGGTGCGGGCGGTCGCGGTCGTTTATTCGCGGGACTGACCGGGCAAGGCTTGACTATTGCGCAGAGAGATATACCTTAATAAAGCCTTCCTCAAAACCTGCAACGAACGCTATTGCCCCCTTGCGGCCTGCGGCCATACCGAACGGCCCGCCCCCGCCAGCTTAAGGAGCTAACGCCATGATCAGAGTCGGAGTTGTACTGTCCGGATGCGGTGTCTATGACGGCAGTGAAGTCCATGAAGCGGTTCTGTCGCTACTGGCCATCGCCAAGGCCGGTGCCGAAGCGGTATGCATGGCACCGGACATGGAGCAGCTGCATGTGATCAACCATTTCAGCGGCCAGACCGAAGAAGGGCAGTCCCGCAACGTACTAGTCGAATCGGCCCGCATCGCCCGTGGCCAGATTCTCGATATCGCCACGGTCAAGGCGGACGATATCGATGCCCTTGTGCTTCCCGGCGGATACGGCGCCGCTAAGAACCTCTGCGACTTTGCCGTCGCGGGGGCTGATTGCACAGTCAACATACAGGTACAGCGCCTGGTTGAAGAGATGCTAGCCGCCGGCAAACCGCTAGCGGGGATCTGCATCGCTCCGGCTATGCTGGCCAAAATTCTTGGACCGCAACAGCCCCCAGTTACGCTGACCATCGGCACCGACCAGGATACCGCCGCGACCTTGGATACCA
>JAIOSZ010000065.1 GCA_021107335.1 Desulfuromonadaceae bacterium
ATGATCACAATGGTGGTGCGTTCTGGAACCGACGGGATCGGCAGGGCCAGAGCCACCGAGATGCCCCCGCGCAAGCCCCCCCTGGTGAGAATCTTGATCGCCCCCGGACTAAAGGTGCGGAAGGTGCGCATCAGCAGCACGGGTCTGCCGCCGATAGGCGCTTTCCCCTGGCTGGCTCAGGACACTGCCGCGAAAGCCTGCCGCAGGGTAGCTAGCGGTAGAAACATTTCCAAGGGCTGTTCACGAAAGGAGATGAAGCCGAACTGCTGGTAATAGACACGGGCCTCATGACTCTTAGCATCAACGAAAAATCCGATAATACCGATGTTTTCGGCGACCAGCAGGGTTTTCTTCATAGCCTCGATCATGAGGAGTTGTCCGTAACCTTTGCGTTGCTGGTGACGGTCGATGGCCAGGCGGGCCAGTTTCGCCCCCGGCGCCCTGGCGGGATATTTTCTGGCCAAGGACGGCGGCAGATCTTCGCTGACCACTTCGCAGGCGGTCAGAGAAAAAAACCCGAGGATGGTTTGCGGCTGGGCGCTATCCACCAGGACGAAGGTTTTTGAGATCCCCTTGTCCTGCTGTTGTCGGGCCAGGGTTTGCAGAAAGGTATTGAGGGCTGCTTCACCGCAATCGAAATATCTGCGGTCGTGCTTTTTCTCTAGATCCTCAATCAGCAGCATTGAGGCGGTCCTTATGAGCGCGAGCGGCCGCAAGCAGTTTGGCGGTTGGCGCCGGGGGATGCTCGAGGGCCTCGAAAAACAGTCGGGTCGATTCGCCGCTCAGGCGGATGATGTTCTCATCCTCGACCACCTTTTTGGCCTTATCGACGGCGGCCTGCACCACGAACTGGTTCATGGTCGCACCGGACAGACCTGCCGCTTTCTCCAACAAAGCGTGAACATTTTCGGGAACCCGTGCGGTGATACGTTCGGTCTTTGCAGCCATAGCAACCTCTCCATCCATCTTGATTGAGTTTTTCTCCCTTTAGGCATCCTACCAGCATGGGTACAAAAAAACAACCGATTGGTGCCAATATGGCACCAATCGGTTGTGTAGTGGGCGGGATCAACTTTTCAAAATGGATTGGGCAGGTCAAGCCCCATATCGCGCCCAGAAACTTCGCTTGCGGCCATGCTGCTGTTGCAGATGTTCCCTATAGACCCCATGATCTTCGATGGCCTGCCAGTCGGCAACGGACATGGCCAAGCGGTCGAGTTTCTTCAGATAACGAACCCCATGGGGATAGGTTTTGGTCTGGGCTCGTTGCAAGATGGAATCGAGCAACGCCCGGTACAGAACCGTAGCGACGAGGGCCCGTTCCTCCGCCTCCATGACTTCGGCCAGGGGCAACAGCTGGTAATAATAATCGCCGTTGAGCTGAGCGACCCGTTCGAGCAGATAGCCCTCCGCCTCATCCAGACATCCTGTTTCGACCAAAAAGGTGGCATCGACAGAGGACCAGGTTGGTTCCGCCAGAATGGCGCTCGTTTCGCCGGCAACCACCGCCACTCGCTGATCGGCGCCGACGACGGACAGCAGCGCCGCCAGGGATCGGCCGCTGCGAGATCGGCGAAAGATTTGCCAGGCTATGGCAGCTTGTTGGTTGCCGTCCCCCAGCCTTGCATAAATATCGAGCAGCAACTGGTCCCGTTCGTCAGCCTGAAATGTCTCGGCCGGCGGAATCCGCTTAAGCCAACGGAGGGCGGTCTTCTCATCATCACATTCCAAATAAACTCGGCCGATATCCATGCAGGCAGCCGTGGACACTTCGTCCCAGGAAGCGAGTCGAACTCTTTCGAAGAGGGGCGCGTCCTTGATCTGGCGGGCTAAGGATTCAATGAGCCCCAGCCACTTTCGCTGATCGTATTCGTCGGTTTCTTTATCGGCCAATTTTTGGAAATCAGCAATCATGGCGCGGATATGCGGCTCTGGCAGGAATTCGGCAGCACAGTAAATCAGCGCATCACGAACGACGTAGTCGTCTAGTTGGATGAGTCCGTACAGAAGATCTACCAGCCACTCTTTGTCAGTGCAGCGGCAGGCATAGCCAAGAAACAGCTCTTTGGCATGGTACCGGTAGATGTCGCCCACATAGCCGTTCGAATCGTCGCAACGATCGAAGGTTTTCTGGTCGGTTTCATAGAAGGCAGCCACCAGTTGGGCGCCGAGGCGAGGATCATCGACTCCGGCCTGCAGATCTTGCAGCAAGTCTTGCAGATTCCTGGCGAAAGTGGAAGATTCGCGCCAGTCAATAAAACGCCTAGAACGTTTAAGGCCGGACAGTTTCGCCTTGAATCGCTGAACGTTATCCTTGGGGGTGGCGATCTTGCGTTCCACCAGGTCATCGACCGCTGCATACCGATCTGCCAATTCCAGCAGCGCCTCCGCCAGCACTTCCGCTCCCAAATCGATCAGGCGTTGTTTTCTCTGCTCGCTCATCTGCTATCTCTCCAAAAACTCGGTGCATCTTCGCACAGACACTAACCAGTGGGTGAGGAGGGTCAAGTCTTGCGCTGCCACACACCCCATAACGCAGACACAATAAAACCGCTCGCACCCTAAAGGCACCAAGCGGCCTCATCAATCAATGCGATTATTCCCTCACACTACCATCAACCCCCAGCTATCAAAAACGAGCGCCTTAAAATACACTTAAGAAAGAGACATTGTCAACGCAAAGGGGTGAGAAGTCAGGGGCGAGGCTGATCGGACGGGGTCTGAATCTCCGGATAAATTTTACCAACCAGTTTGCCCAAGGTCATCCCCTGAATACCAATGGAGAAGACCACGACAATATAGGTGATGATCACAATGGTGGTGCGTTCAGGCACTGCCGGGATCGACAGGGCCAGAGCCACCGAGATGCCCCCCCGCAAGCCCCCCCAGGTGAGGATCTTGATCGCCCCCGGG
>JAIOSZ010000298.1 GCA_021107335.1 Desulfuromonadaceae bacterium
TATCGTCCTCAGTTCTACTTCCGGACCACTGACGTGACCGGTATCGTCGAGCTCGGCGAGGGAACTGAGATGGTCATGCCTGGCGACAATGCGGCAATGGTTGTCAACTTGATCACGCCCATCGCTATGGAAAAAGAACTGCGTTTCGCTATCCGTGAAGGTGGCCGCACTGTTGGTGCCGGCGTCGTCGCGGAAATTGTCGAGTAATAGCGAAATTATCGAGTAATATATAACTGCAGGCGGCCCTGCTGGTTTCAGCGGGGCCGCCAAAGGGTTTTACTATGCGGGATATTGTCACCTTAGCTTGCTTAGACTGCAAGCGCCGTAATTATACGACTACCAAAAACAAAAAAACCAAGCCCGAGCGGCTTGAGTTTAAAAAGTACTGCCGCTTCTGTCAGAAGCACACCGCTCACCGCGAAACTAAGTAGTTTCGAGGGTATGGAGCAGGGCCGCAGGTTGCTGCGGCTTTTTGTATGCAGGCCAGTAGCTCTAATGGCTAGAGCACCGGTCTCCAAAACCGGGTGTTGGGGGTTCGAGTCCCTCCTGGCCTGCCACTTTTTATGGTCCGGCGTTTTGTTATAGGAGTTTCAGGTGTTTGATAAAGTCAGGGAATTTCTTGCTTCCGCAAAGAGTGAACTGGGTAAAGTCACTTGGCCTTCACGGAAAGACACCTATGCCTCCACGTTGGCCGTTATTGTGCTTGTGCTTGTCTCGGCTGTTTTTCTCTGGATTGTCGACACGGCTTTGTCAACTTCCATTCGGGCGGTGCTTTAAAGCTGCCACAAAAGAAGAGTTGTTATGGCAATGAAGTGGTATGGCGTACATACCTATTCGGGTTACGAAAACAAAGTCAAGCTTGCGTTGGAGGAGCGGATTCGTTCGCTTAATTTCGAGGAATGCTTCGGCGAGGTGCTGATTCCTGCCGAGACGGTCGTTGAGCTGAAAAAGGGCGAACGTAAAACTTCGACGCGGAAATTCTTTCCCAGGTATATCCTGGTGCAGATGGAGTTGAACGACGAAACCTGGCATGTGGTGAAAGATACGCCCAAGGTGACTGGTTTTGTTGGCGGCGGCACTGTTCCGGCTACTATTCCGGACGAGGATGTGGCCAAGATTACCGCCCGCATGGAAGAGGACGTTGAGCGGCCCAAGCCGAAGGTGGCTTTTGAGGTTGGCGAGACGGTCCGGGTTGTTGATGGTCCGTTCCTGAATTTCACCGGGGTCGTTGAAGACGTCAAGCCTGACAAGGCCAAGCTCAAGGTTATGGTCAGTATTTTTGGTCGGGTTACCCCTGTCGAACTCGAATTTATTCAGGTAGAAAAGACCAGTTAAGCTGGTTCTGCAAGTCATAAAGTGAAGGAGTAATTCATGGCCAAGAAGATCATAGGAATGATAAAGCTACAGATTCCTGCCGGTAAAGCGAATCCCTCGCCTCCGGTCGGTCCCGCGCTCGGTCAGCACGGGGTCAACATCATGGAATTCTGTAAGGGGTTCAACGCTAAGACCCAGAGTCAGGACGGGATGATCATTCCGGTTGTCATCACGGTCTTCGCTGATCGGTCTTTCTCGTACATCACCAAGACCCCTCCCGCTGCCGTACTGTTGCTTAAAGCGGCCAAGTTGGAAAAGGGCTCCGGCGTCCCTAATAAGGACAAAGTTGGCAAGGTGACCAAAGATCAGGTTCGCGAGATTGCAGAGCTGAAAATGCCCGATCTCAACGCCTTCGACATCGATGCCGCTATGCGGACCATTGAGGGGACCGCCCGCAGCATGGGCCTGGAAGTTATCTAATTCCTGGTAAAATCTGGAGTACGCAAATGTCTATTGGAAAGTTTCAAAAAGAGGCCAAAGCCAAGGTTGACCGGAGTCGCAACTATCCTGTCGAAGAAGCGATGGCATTGGTCAAAGATACCGCTTACGCCAAGTTTGACGAAACGGTAGAGCTTGCCGTGCGGCTAGGCGTTGATCCTCGTAAGGCGGACCAGATGGTCCGTGGTGCGGTCGTATTGCCTAACGGTTTAGGTAAAACGGTTCGCGTGCTGGTCTTTGCCAAGGGTGAGAAAGCCCTGGAAGCCAAAGAAGCTGGTGCCGATTTTGTCGGTGGCGACGACTTGGTTGAAAAGATTCAGGGAGGTTGGTTCGATTTTGATACCGCTATTGCTACCCCCGATATGATGGGTGTTGTTGGCAAGATCGGTCGTCTGCTCGGACCCCGCAGCCTGATGCCTAACCCCAAGGTGGGTACCGTTACCTTTGAGGTTGCTCGTGCCGTTGAAGAAGCCAAGTCCGGTAAAGTGGCCTACCGTGTCGAAAAAGCCGGCATCGTTCAGGCTCCTCTGGGCAAGGTCTCCTTTGAAGAGGGCAAGTTGCAGGAAAACTTCCTCGCTCTTATGGATGCGCTGGTTAAGGCCAAGCCTTCTTCCGCTAAGGGTACCTATCTTAAAAAAGTGACTGTTTCGAGCACCATGGGACCCGGAATTAATATTGACGTTCCTTCCCTGCAGGCACTGCTCAAATAGTTTTTGTTCTACAGGATGGCAGGGCCGGCCTCATCTTTGATGATGGCCGGCCTGTTGTGCCTGACTGTATTTCCTGGTCAAAGACAGCCGGTACGTCACGTGACGTTTAATGGGGGAACCCGCCTGCCGAGGCTTTGGGATGAATGGGATTGAAAACCCGTCTCTTCCTTATCAAGCTTTGACTAGCAGCCGGGGCCGTAAGGCTCCGTAACTCTAAAGAAAGGAGGAGAGACAGTGAATAAAGAAGCCAAGGGAAATAAGGTTTCCGAACTGTCGGAGCTGCTTAACTCGTCTAAGGCGACCTTCATTGCGGATTATCGCGGGATGGACGTGGAGGCAGTTAACAAGCTTCGTGGTGAATTGCGCCTGTTGGGTGTAGATTACCGTGTGGCGAAGAATACCTTGATGCGGCTTGCCGCTAAAGGCACCGGCGCCGAATGTTTGGATCCGTTGCTGCAAGGCCCGACCGCAGTAGCTTTCGCTAGCGAAGATGTTGCAGCGCCGGCTAAGGTTCTTGCCGAGTTCGCCAAAACCAGCAAGTTTTTCGAGCTCAAGGGCGGCATCATGGACGGCAAGTCCTTGTCCGTCGACGACATCAAGGTTCTGGCTGATCTGCCAAGCCGCGAAGTGTTGCTTGCCACCGTACTCAGATCCATTAGTGCACCGGCAACCAATTTCGTCGGCGTGCTTGCAGCCGTACCCCGTACCCTGGTACAGGTGCTCGCTGCCATTCAAGAGCAGAAGGCCGCATAAGCGCTGCCTTCCGTTAACATTCAAACTACCAACTTTCCCTGGTTGCCGCGTGCGGTACCATAAGGAGGATATACATCATGGCTGATGTCACTAAAGAGCAAGTAATTGAATTTATCTCCAACATGAGCGTTCTGGACCTGGCCGAATTGGTTAAGGAACTGGAAGACAAGTTTGGCGTTTCTGCTGCCGCTCCTGTTGCTGTTGCTGCAGGCCCAGCTGTTGCCGGTCCAGCCGCAGAAGAAAAAGACGAGTTTGACGTTGTCATGACCAGCTTTGGTGAGAAGAAGATCAATGTTATCAAGGCTGTTCGCGCAGCTACCGGTCTCGGTCTCAAAGAAGCTAAGGAACTGGTTGACGGCGTTCCCCAGACGGTTAAAGAAGCTCTGCCTAAGGCCGAAGCCGAGGAACTCAAGAAGCAGCTTGAGGAAGCCGGCGCTTCTGTTGAGCTTAAGTAGTAACTGTTTAATAGTGTTGCCCTTAGCCAAGGTCGCCTTGAGCGGCCTTGGCTATTCTGCATGCGTTAGCTTCCTCAGCTAAAGGAGTAACCATGGCTTATTCGATCGCGAATAACCAGCTTCTAAGGAAACACTTCGCTGAAATTCAGCGAATTATTGATATCCCTAATCTGATCGATATTCAGAAGAATTCTTATAAACGTTTCCTGCAAGCGGATATCGCTCCTTCTGCAAGACAAAATAACGGGTTGGAAGCCGTGTTTCAATCGGTCTTTCCTATCCGGGATTTCAGCGAAACCTGTTCACTGGAATACGTTGCTTATTCCCTTGGCACTCCCAAGTACGATGTGGATGAGTGTCATCAGCGGGGTATGACTTTTGCCTCTCCGGTTAAGGTCAAGGTGCGCCTGGTTTCCTGGGACACCGATAAGGAATCCGGTGTTCAGTCGATTCGCGATATTAAAGAGCAGGAGGTCTACTTCGGAGAGATACCGCTGATGACCGAGAACGGTACCTTTATTATTAATGGTACCGAAAGGGTTATCGTCAGCCAGTTGCATCGTTCTCCCGGGGTCTTTTTTGATCACGATAAAGGCAAAACCCACTCGAGTGGCAAGATTCTGTACAACGCGCGCGTCATTCCCTATCGGGGGTCCTGGCTCGATTTTGATTTTGATCACAAGGACTTTCTTTACGTGCGAATCGACCGGCGGCGCAAACTGCCCGCTACGGTGCTACTCAAAGCCCTTGATTATACTGCTGAGGAGCTACTTGACTATTTTTACGACGTAGAGACCATTGTCTTTGCTGAGGATGGCTATAAAAAACGCGTTAATCTCGAGCTGCTTTCTGGTCAACGGGCCAGCACCGATATCGTCGCGGAAAATGGTGAGGTATTGGTCAAGGCCAATCGTAAGTTCACCAAAGCGGCCATTCGCAAGCTTGCTGAACACAAAATCGAGATGATTCAAGTGCTCGAAGAAGAAGTTGCCGGGAAGATTTCCGCGGTCGATATCGTCGATACCGCTACCGGTGAAATTCTTGTTGAGTGCAACGAGGAAGTAGGCGTTGAAAAATTAGCTGAACTGCGTAGTCGCGGCATTGCTGAATTTAACGTGTTGTACATCGACAATATCTTTGTCGGGCCATATCTGCGTGAAACACTGCTGATCGACAAGGTGGCCACGGCGGATGATGCTCGTATTGAGATCTATCGTCGCTTGCGGCCCGGTGATCCACCGACCATCAAGAGTGCCACCGCGCTCTTCGAGGGGCTGTTTTTTGTTCCTGAGCGTTATGACCTTTCTGCCGTTGGTCGGATCAAGCTGAACTATAAGCTAGGACTCGACGTCGCTGCAGAACATACGACCCTGACCAAGGATGATATCCTTGAAGTGGTACGCTATCTCATCGGCCTGCGTAACGGCAAAGGCACTATCGATGATATCGACCATCTGGGTAATCGGCGGGTGCGTGCTGTAGGCGAACTGCTGGAAAATCAGTACCGCGTCGGCCTGGTACGCATGGAACGAGCGATCAAGGAGCGCATGAGTCTGCAGGAAATTGACAGTCTTATGCCCCATGACTTGATTAATTCGAAGCCGGTCTCTGCAGTGGTTAAAGAGTTCTTTGGCTCTTCCCAGCTTTCGCAGTTTATGGATCAGACCAACCCACTATCGGAAATTACCCATAAGCGGCGTTTGTCCGCTCTGGGACCCGGTGGCTTGACTCGTGAGCGGGCCGGTTTTGAGGTTCGAGACGTCCATCCGACCCATTACGGGCGTGTGTGTCCCATCGAAACCCCTGAAGGACCGAATATCGGTCTGATTGCATCCTTGTCGACCTATGCTCGCATCAATGAGCATGGGTTTGTTGAGACCCCTTATCGTCTGGTCGAAGGTGGGGTTGCCAGCAAGGATATCCGTTACTTCACAGCCCTTGAAGAAGAAGGCCATGCCATCGCTCAGGCCAATGCGCCGCTCGATGAAAACGGCCGTCTGATTAATGAACTGATCAATGCCCGTAAGAGCGGTGAGTTTATGCTCATGTCGCGGGATGATATCGGTTTGATGGATGTCTCGCCTAAGCAGCTAGTTTCTGTCGCCGCAGCGTTGATACCCTTTCTTGAAAACGATGATGCTAATCGTGCTCTAATGGGTTCCAACATGCAGCGCCAGGCTGTACCGCTGTTGCGTGCGGACTCGCCACTGGTCGGTACCGGTATGGAGCGCATCGTCGCTCACGATTCCGGTGCTGCTGTCGTAGCACGCCATGCCGGCGTGGTCGAAAGTGTCGATGCGGCTCGTATCGTGGTCAAGATTGACGAGGGTGAGGTCGATGAAACAGGGACCGGGGTCGATATCTATACCCTGACTAAGTTTTCCCGTTCCAACCAAAACACCTGCCTTAACCAGAAACCTATCATCCGTCAGGGTGACCGGGTGAAATCTGGGGATATTATAGCTGACGGCCCTTCCACCCAGTGGGGGGAACTGGCTCTTGGACAGAATGTGTTGGTCGCATTTATGCCTTGGGGTGGCTATAACTTTGAGGACTCGATCCTTATCTCAGAAAAAATGGTTAAGGAAGACCGCTATACCTCCATTCATATCGAAGAATTGGAGTGCGTAGCTCGGGATACCAAACTTGGCAAAGAAGAGATCACCAACGATATTCCCAATCTTGGCGAGGATGCTCTTAAGGACCTCGACGAAAGCGGTATCGTTCGTATAGGCGCCGAGGTTAAGCCCGGTGATATTCTGGTCGGCAAGATAACTCCGAAGGGCGAGACTCAACTTTCTCCTGAAGAGAAATTGCTCCGGGCCATCTTTGGTGAAAAGGCTGGCGATGTGCGGGATACTTCTCTGCGCTTGCCTCCGGGTACTGAAGGTGTGGTTATTGGTGCGCGGGTCTTTTCTCGTAAGGGATCGGACAAGGATAGTCGTACCGAGGTTATCGAGAAGAGTGAAATCGATAAACTGCTCAAGGATCAAAACGACGAAATCCGCATTATTCGCGGATCGGCTAAAAGCAAGGTGCGCGATCTGCTCTTAGGTCGTAAAGCCGCAGTGGGTGTCAGCGATCCTGCTGGTGAAATATTGTTGGAGCAGGGAGCCGAAATCGCAGCCGTAGCGCTGGATAAGATTCCGCTGTCGCGCTGGAACGATATTTCGTTGCTGGATGAACCTGAGATTGAATCCCGAGTTGCTGAGATCTTTGCCCGTCTTACTGAGCGCGAGGATCTGATCAAAGGGGTCTTTTCCAATAAGATCGAAAAGATCAAGCGTGGAGACGATCTGCCTCCCGGTGTGATCAAGATGGTCAAGGTCTATATCGCCATTAAACGTAAGTTGTCCGTTGGTGATAAGATGGCTGGCCGTCACGGTAACAAGGGTGTTTTGTCCCGCATCCTACCAGAAGAAGACATGCCCTACATGGAAGATGGCACCCCGGTCGAGATCGTTCTCAACCCCCTTGGTGTACCGTCTCGTATGAATGTTGGGCAGATTCTCGAAACCCATCTTGGCCTGGCCGCACGTGGTCTTGGTATCCAGATTCAGGCGCAGCTAGATCAGCAGTTTGGCCCTGAAGCGCTGCGTAAGAAGCTTGAAGATGTGTACAACGACGAAAATGTCACGGTCTTTTTGCAAGGGCTCGAAGATGACGAGATTCATTTGCTTGCTCAACGTCTTTCCTCGGGTGTGCCCATGGCCTCGCCAGTTTTTGAAGGGGTGACCGAAGAGCAGATGAAGCAGGAAATGATTCGCTCCGGCTTCTCTGACTCAGGGCAAATGACTCTGTATGACGGTAAGAGTGGTGATGCCTTCAAGGAGAAGGTTACTGTCGGCATCATGTACATGCTCAAGCTGCACCATCTGGTTGATGATAAGATCCATGCTCGTAGCATCGGTCCTTACAGCCTGGTGACTCAGCAACCCCTCGGCGGCAAGGCCCAGTTTGGTGGTCAGCGCCTCGGCGAGATGGAGGTGTGGGCCATGGAAGCTTATGGCGCCGCCCATGCACTGCAGGAATTCCTGACCGTCAAGTCCGATGACGTCGCCGGCCGGACCCGCATGTACGAAGCCATCGTCAAGGGTAAGCAAAACCTTGAAGCCGGTCTGCCTGAGTCGTTCAACGTTTTGGTCAAGGAGCTTCAGTCCCTGTGCCTCGACGTCGACCTGCTTGAAGAACACGAATAAACCCAGCGTCATCCTACAAGGAGGGTGAGATTTGGAAGATATATTCAGCCTTTTCGAACGGCCGAAAGATCCTCTCAGCTTCAATGCTATTCGGCTGTCTTTAGTTTCT
>JAIOSZ010000084.1 GCA_021107335.1 Desulfuromonadaceae bacterium
CTCGTCTGTCACGGCACTCTTGGCGGAGACCATCCGCCAAGGACTGCAATTTTCATCCATGACCTGATCGGATGAATCCTCAGTGGTTTCTTCCACCAAAGACATGCTTTGAATAAAGCCTAATCGTTCTTTATGGTCGGAAGCCAGATCGGCAAAGAACCGCTTGTATCTCATATCGGAGGCGCAACGGGATTGTTTCTGGTAAAACTCCGTCGCGTCCTGTTCCATCTGCAGGGCAAAATTGAAAAGATTCATGTTTTGCTCCTTTCGTTTTGGGAACCTGGGTAGACCCTGGCCCCCTGTAACGATTATTTTAGCACGACCGGCCAATTCCGGTCAGGCCACCTGGGGTAGATCTTGGCAAAGGCTAAGGAGTTCCCCGTCGCCGATCGGACTCTTGCAGAGCTGGGAGCGCTGGCGTACCTGATCCAGCAAGACCGGCAAGGCTAATCCTTCCGGCTCAATACCGAGTTGGCGAATGCGGGCTATAAGAGCCTGGCTGCCTGAGTGCTTGCCCAGTATCAGGTAGCGGGACAAACCCACCTCCTGCGGATCGAAGGCTTCGTAGTTGCGCGGATCCTTCAGTACCCCGTCCACATGCAAGCCGGATTCGTGGGAAAAGACCTTTTCGCCGACGATGGCCTTCCACTCGGGTACCGGCCGGCAGCTGGCCTGGCCAACGTAGCGAGAGATCTCGACGAAGCGGCTGCTGTCGATGGCGCAGTCGACGCCACAGGCGTGCTTAAGGGCCATGACCACCTCTTCTAGGGCAGCATTACCGGCCCGCTCGCCAAGACCGTTGACGGTGGTATTGACGAAACGAGCGCCGGCCTTGATACCGGCGATGGCGTTGGCGGTAGCCATGCCGAGGTCGTTGTGGGTGTGCACCTCGATGGGCAGTGTGGAGTGTCTGCTCAGATAGCGCACCTTGTCAAAGGTGGTGAAGGGATCGAGCAAGCCAAGGGTATCGCAGAAACGAAACCGATCGGCGCCCATGTTGTGAGCTATCTCCATCAGCTCCAGCAGAAAATCGACATCGGCCCGACTCGAATCTTCACCGCCGACCGACACGTAGAGATCGTGCTGCTTGGCGAAACCGAGAGCGACTTTGAGCTGTTCCCGCACCCAGTTGCGATCCTTACGCAGCTTGTGCTGAATATGAATATCCGAGACACAGAGGGAGATGTCGACGGCCTGTACGCCGCACGCCAGAGACGCCTGCAGGTCGGGTATCAGCGCCCGATTCCAGGTGATGAGCCGGGCCTTGAGGTCCATCTCTACCAGGGCTCGCACCGCCGCCTGCTCGTCCCGACCCATGGCGGGAATGCCGCACTCCAATTCATGCACCCCCATCTGGTCGAGGGTGCGGGCGATGGTCTTTTTTTCCTCCAGCGTGAAGACCACCCCGGCGGTCTGTTCACCGTCGCGCAGGGTGGTATCGTCAATGACGACACTCGGTAGATTTTCTTCGCTCATAACCTGACCTCGGCTTTTAAACTTAAAACGTTAAAGCCCCGGCAGTCTGAACGACCCCGGGGCTGCATTGCCCGATTCACCGCGCCGTTGCGGTTACTGGAATTTCCGTTTAACCCTAACTTCTGATTGAGCAATTCTCGTACCAGAAGAAAACAACCTGTATTTGCTGGTAGTTACGAATAGGACAAGGAATTCGCTGCCACAAATTTCAGCGTTCAAAAGGATGGATGCTACCCCTAAAGGCAGATATATTGGCTGCACACCACGGTTAGGAAAGGAAAGAGTCCAGCTCAAAGCAGATGCGCTTACCCTGCCGAACCTGATCGCGCAGCTCGGCAAGCTTGCGGTCGAGGATATCCAGCTGGATCAGCCCCTGGCGCTCTTCATCGCTGGTTTCGATAACTGCGGCGATACCGCCGTTACGAATCACTAGGCGGCGATGACCGGACAGGGCCAGCAGCGGATCGTGAGTGGCCATGAGCACGATTTTCTCCTGCTTGACCAGCAGTTCCAGGGCCCGGCGTCGGTCGACGCCGGCATTTTCGATCTCGTCGATGAGCACGATGGGCGAAGCGCTCAGACAGGCGACATCGGCAATCATCAATGCCCGGGACTGACCACCAGATAGCGAGGTTACCGGCGTAGCGAGGGTAAAGGGCTCACCGGCCAGGTCGACAGCGGTGGAAAAGACCTGCTCGATGGCGCCTTCAATATCATCCACCAGACGGCTTTCGGCATGCAGGGCGATGAACTCCTCCACCGACAGGTCCATGACGAAGTTCATGTTCTGCGACAGCTGGGCGACCAGCCTTGTCTCCCCCGCCAACCGGGCACTTTCATCGGCGGGCTGACCGTCGAGAAGAATTCGCCGTCCCGAAGGGGTGTCGCCCTGGGCCAGACATTCGATATCGGCCAACAGGTGGCTCTTGCCGGAACCGGTCGGCCCCACCACACAGATCACATCGCCAGCATTCAACTCCAGGCGCACCTCCTCCGGTCGGCCGTCCTTGTCCCGACCGCCGATAATCGTGACCTGGCGCACCGGTTGGGCAGCACCGACCTTGAACAACTCCATCTGTTCAACAAAATCCGCAAACTGGGCCAGCAGACCGGCACGGTCGAGGTCGAATTCAGTCAACTGATCGTCCGGCAAAGCATCGATAACCACGGCCAGACACTGCCCCTTGGCCGCCAGGGTGATCCCCAGGGCGGCAAAGAAATCCCGCACGTAAGAACGCTCTTGCAGCAATTGGGACAGGGGCTGTTGTAGCAATTCGTGCAGAATCATGAGAAATCCATGGTTTTGATGTTGCCGATCTGACAATCGGGACCGATGCGAGTTTCACCGAGACAGTAGGAACAGAGTGCGGCAGGCATGGAGAAACGCAGACGCTTGCCCTCCAGGGTGCTAAAGGAGTGGGCACCCTTGATGTGTCGCTGCAGCAGCAGACTGCCTTGGCCGGTCAGACCGTTGACCGGTAGCACCGCGGCCTTGGGGTTGACCTGTCGCACGCGAAAGGCGAAGACCTCCCGCTCGGCCTGGGAAACAATATCGCCCTTGGTGATCACCGCCACATCGGCGGTCTTGAGCATCGGTCCGATCTTGCGCGGAGTGTGCATGCCGCTGAGAATGTCCACCACGCACACTGCCAGCACCTCGTCGATATGGGGCGAACAACGATTGCACAGACCGGCGCTTTCACTGATCAGCAGGTCGAAGCCGCTGCGGATTCCCCACTGCAGGCTCTGCTCGATATTGGCGATAAAAAAATGGTCGGGGCACAAGCTCCCGGCCAGGCCGGTCTTGACCGGCAGGCCGGCCTTCTCGTAACGCTGCTGGTCCTC
>JAIOSZ010000286.1 GCA_021107335.1 Desulfuromonadaceae bacterium
AGCGGTAGCCGGAAATTATCTGGAATGGTTTGCGATTTTCAAGTTTATTGCTGAGGCTAAATAGAAGGTCGAAAAGCTTTGGGTCGATAGGCATGACCCGGTCTGTTCGATGGTCTCGAAACAAAAGATTGATGTCCGCAAGTGTTTCAGGAAGATAGTCTCCGTCGGACCAGTAAACCACTGACTGCAAGCTTTCACCGGTATGGGTGTTGTAAAGCGAAAGACTCCGTTCTCTGTCGGTAGGGCCCGTGCGTTGAGCAAAGCTGGAAATTGGCAAGGCCAGCCCGGCGATGCCGATTAAGCCGGCTTTAAGCAATGTGCGACGGCTGAAGGTTTGATCCTTGGCGGTAGAATGTGGAGGGGCTATTTTACACATGGAGATACTCTTTGTCTCTTAATTGGTTGGCAGGGCTAGAAATATGTTTCCCAGAAGAGGAGCAATGTGCATGCCGGAAAATTCTGGTAACGTATTAATTGCCAATGTTTTTGATCCAAGCGACCTATTATAGAGTGATGGGGAGGAATATGCAACCTGGTGGTTGTTCCCAGGGGGTGGAGGTCACGAATGTGTGTTGCTTTGATGCTGCCGCTTTCGTTGAGCATGGGGCAAATTTTTGACTTAAGGAGGCTAAGGGCGGCTTAAGTTGACAAAAGACAATCTGGGCAGATAAAAGATCATATGTTCGTGTATTTGAACCTGTTTTCCTCTTGAATAAGAATGGAAAACCCCTTAATGTATTAACGGTTTAATTAGTACCTTTCTCCAAGTCCCCTTCGATTCTTCCAGAGCTTATTTAAGGACAAGCGAGGCCGTCAGCAACATGAAGTTCCTTTCTCAGAAACTGTCTTTTTCGCGAGGTATTGTTGGGGTTTGCCAGGGGCAGGACGGTCTGGCCGTTGCCCATGTCCTGCAGCAGGGGGATAACGCTCCGCGCCTCAATGCTTGTGATTTTTTGTCCGGTGGGGTTGGCGAACAGGCGTCCCTATTGCAGGGTTGGTTAAAGAAAGTCGGTTTGTCAGCCACTCGAGCAGTCTTCTCTCTGGCGGTCGATGATTATCAAATGTTACAGGTCGCTCCGCCTGAAGTTCCTGATAACGAATTGCGTGACGCCATTCGCTGGCAGATCCGCGACCTTGTCGACTATTCCATCGAAGAAGCGGTGGTTGATGTTTTCCAGGTGCCGCGAGATACTCAGCGCGAAGGAGCTCGTACGGCCTATGTCGTTGTGGCTCGGCAGAATCTGTTACGGCAGAAAATTGCCCTGCTTAAAGACACCAAACTGAAATTGCAGGTCATTGATATCCCTGAGTTGGTTTTGCGCAATATTGGCAATCTATTGCCACATGCTGATAGGGGCGTGGCGCTGTTGTGTTTTGGTCCCGATTCCGGGCAGATGATTGTTTGCCGTGCCGGAAAATTGTGCTTGGCCCGTACCATCAATGTCGGTGCGGAGGCTTTGCGCCCCGGAGCCCCCTATTGGCAAGATATGTTCGATTCGGTCGCCTTGGAGGTTCAGCGTTCTCTGGATTTTTTTGAGAGCAATTTTTCCCAGCCAGCCATAAACACCTTGGTGCTGGCTCCCCTGGGGTTTCCTTCGACCGATCTAATGGCCAGCTTGGGAGAGACTCTTGGTCTGACGGTGCAGCCATTGGAGATTGCTCAACTGCTGGATTGTCAAATGCTGCCCGATCGACCAGAACAGTGTCTGTTGGCCATCGGGGCGGCCTTGCGTACAGAAATGGCGAGTTCATGACTCAGCAGATCAACCTTTATCAGTCGGCTGTGATTGTTAAGACGTCGCCCCTTGCTGCTCGGCGTTTGTTGCCGGTCGTCGTTGTTTGTATTGGGCTTCTGTTGCTGGGGTATGGCGCGTCTCGTTGGCAACTGTGGCGCTTAGAAAGCCATTTAGCGGATATTAAAGTTCAGGCTCAGGCGGCTCAGGAGCGGATCGTCGATCTGCAACAAAGCCATGCAACGCAGAAACATAGTGAAACATTGGCTTATCAGGTGGCTCAACTGAAGGCGGAAAAGGCGGTACGATTGCCTCTGTTGACTTTGTTGGCGGGGCACTCCCCTGACGAGTTTCCCGGGTTTTCAGAGTGCTTGCGCGGTCTGGCTAGTGAAGACTTGGACGGGGTATGGTTGCGAGATATCGCTTTGGCGGAGGGCGGCCATTCCCTAGTGCTCCAAGGAAGCGCCTTGCGCGCGGAACTGGTGCCGCGTTATGTGCAGCGCCTGAGCCGACAGGCTTCTTTCGCCGGGCTTGAATTTGCCAGTCTGGTTATGAGCCGTTCCGAGGAACGGAAAGAGTCGGTCGACTTTGTCTTGCGAAGCACCCTGGAGGAAGCACAATGACCTCTTTGCAGAGATCTTTGAACGATTTTTGCCGCTGGTTTGATGCCCGTGCTCCTCGCGAGAGGCTGGTGCTGACCATTTCATTGCTGGTGGTGTTGACACTGCTCTGGTATGTGCAGCTGATCGAGCCTCTGGCCCTGCACAGGCAGGCATTGGCAACTCAAATCAATTCAACAACGGCAACAGTCTCTGCCCTCGATCAAGCAGCAGGGGCTATTCTTGCTGGCGCCGCTCAGGATCCCAATGCAGAGAATCGCCAACAAAAGGTCTTGCTGGAGGAAGAGATCGGTCGACTCGATGAGCGCTTGGCAGCATTGACCGGAGAGCTTATCAGCCCACAGCAGATGGTGGCAGTGCTGGAGGAGATGCTCAAACGGCGTCGCCAGCTGAGCCTGACTCGGCTGGAAAACCTTCCAAGTGAGCCGATGCTCGAGTCTCCCCTTGATCCGCCGCCTTTCGATTCACAAGCTGAAAAGGTACAGCAGCGTAATCTGTACCGCCATCCTTTGCGCATTGAGCTAACCGGAAACTATTTAGAGGTCTTGGCTTATCTGCAGTCTTTGGAGCAATTGCCACGCAAGGTTTACTGGCAGGATCTGGCGCTGTCCGTCGAGGAATATCCACAGGCGAAGATTACCGTGACGGTCTACACCTTGAGCCTGAAGGAGGACTGGATTGGTGTTTAGGCGACAGATAACAGTCTTGGTTTTTGGCGGGTTGCTGGCGGTGCTGATGCCCGCTGATACGGGCCGTGCGGCCTCGTTATCGGATCCTACTCGGCCTCCGCAGCGTTTCATTGCCCCGGTGGCATCTGCCCCTGTTGTGCCACAAAGTTGGCAGCTGGGGTCCATCCTGATTGCTCCGCAGCGTCGTGTGGCAGTGATCAACGGTCAGCCCTTGTCCGTAGGAGATCAAGTCAGTGGTGCAAAAGTGATAGCCATTGAGTCGGACCGAGTTCGCTTGCGACAAGGCAGCAGAGACTTTGTGCTGGACCTTTTGCCCCAACGACCTACGGTGACTGCCGTTGCTGAACAAGAGTGAAATGAATTGCTTATCTGAGATGAGCAGGGAGATACGTTGTCTATGATGCAGCATCTTTATGGCGGCTTTTGGCGAAGCGGGGTATTGCTGGGTCTTATATTTCTTGCGGCATGTGCGCAGCGACCCCGGGTTACTCAGCCCCTCAGCGACTTTGAACAGCAATTGGATCGGCCGGCAGTAATCTTAGCGCCTCCGGAGCTTCCCCCCGAAGTGGCTCAGGCTCTGTTGCCGAAGTTCGAGGTCGAGTCTGGGTTGACCCCTGCGGTGGTTCAAGAGCCCCGTTTTGATGTCGCGGCACAAAAGATTCCGGCTCGGGAATTTTTTATGGGCTTGGTCGCCGGCACACCCTACAACATGGTCGTGCAGCCGGGGATAGGGGGTGAAATCAGCCTTTTGCTGAAGAAGGTCACCATTCCGGAGGTTATGGAGGTGCTGCGTGATGTCTACGGTTACTATTATCGCCAGACCTCGACAGGCTTTCAAGTCATGCAGGGCGGACTGCAGTCCCAACTGTTTCATGTCAACTATCTCAACCTAGTGCGCCGTGGCTCTTCCCAGACCCGGGTCAGTTCCGGACAGGTTTCCGAATACGATAGCGATGACGATGATGATTCAGGTTCGAGCAACGGCGGCAACAACGACCGCTCGGTTGTCTCCGGTAGCCAGGTCGGTACCGAATCTATCAACGACTTCTGGCAGGAACTTGCGACGGCGCTGCGGACCATGGTCGGGCAGGAGGAAGGCCGGAAGGTCATCATTCAGCCCCAGGCCAGTGTAGTGCTGGTGCGGGCGTTCCCACCCGAGTTACGTCAGGTCGCCGATTATCTCACCGCGATCCAGGGCAACCTGCAACGGCAGGTCACCCTTGAAGCCAAAATTCTTGAGGTCGAGCTCAACGATGGTTTTCAAAGTGGTATTAACTGGTCTCTGTTAGCCGGTGGCGATGTGGTCTTAAGCCAGACCGGCGGCGGTACCATTTTCAGCGAAGGCGTGTCCGCTAGCGCCGGGAACAGCGGCATCCTCAGTCCTCTTAATCCTACCGAGATGATTGAAGGGAGCACCGCCTCGGCTTTTGGCGGGGTTTTTAGTGCCGCCTTGACCTTCAA
>JAIOSZ010000221.1 GCA_021107335.1 Desulfuromonadaceae bacterium
ACCATGCCAAGAGGAGATGGAACAGGACCGAGAGGAATGGGAGCGATGACTGGGCGTGGAGCTGGATTATGCGCGGAAGTTGGAAGGCCCGGGTACGCCAATCCTGCCCCAGGAGGTGGTTTTGGGATGGGTTTCGGAAGAGACTCCGGTGCCCAAACCCGGGGATTCGGCGGCGGCGGAAGGCGCAACATGTTCTATGCCACCGGACTTCCGGGCTGGGCGCGGTGCGGCGGTTATGCAGCGCCTTATGGTCCCCCAGCAGCATACCAAAAACCAGATCCGACAATGGAAAAGCAACTGCTCGCGAAGCAGGCCGAGGCCCTGCAGTCGGAACTGGAGTTCATCAAGAAACGCCTCGCCGAGGTTGAAAGCGAGACGCCATCGGAATGATTGCCATTTAAGGCAAGCAAATACATCTGCTGCGCTGGCTCAATGTCCAGCGCAGCAGTGGAGCTTGCAATGCTTCGAAAAAGTAATTACTTATCCGACCAACACGGGGTGGCGACACCCAAGGTTCTTGAGTGGTTCAGGGCATGATAAAAGGATCCGAAATGAAAAAAATTGCCATCATTATCTGTGCCCGTTACCGGGATTGCGGCGGGGGGAAGTGTTTCCGGGCTCTGCGCGAACGCCGCGGTGGTTTTTCTCTGTATGCCGCTGACGAGGCGATTGAAATTGTCGGATATGCGAGTTGCGGCGGCTGTCCGGGGGGAAGTGTGGAAACTGTTCCCGCCGAGTTTTTGAGAAATGGGTGTGACGTCGTACACCTGGCTACCGGGTTGGTGGTGGGATACCCACCTTGCCCTCATATTCTGCAATTTAAGGAATTTATCGAGAAACACTATGAATTGCCGGTGGTAGTTGGGACCCACCCCATCCCTTTGAAGTATCTGGAAACCCACAACCGGCTGCCATTCTGGGAACAGGCATGCATGCAGGAACTCGCAGGCCAGCTCATGACGGAACAACGTGACATCATGAAATCGTACAATTAACTCAAATATCAGCCAAGGAGACACGATGAACGAGCAGTTGACCCATTTTGACGAAGACGGCAAGGCAATAATGGTGGAGGTTGGCGACAAACAGCCAACCCAGCGGTTGGCTATCGCCCGCGGCGAGGTGCGCATGCAGGAGTCGACCCTGGAGGGGATCATCGATAGCCAATTGGCCAAGGGCGATGTGCTGGCAGTTGCCCGGCTGGCCGGCATCATGGCGGCCAAGAAGACCCCCGACTTGATCCCCCTCTGTCACCCCTTGCTATTAACTTCGATTACCATTGAGTTCTACCCTCATCCAGGTGAGGGACGCATCGAGATCGAGGCCCGGGTGCGGGTCACCGGCAACACTGGGGTCGAGATGGAAGCTCTGACCGCCGTCGCTGGGGCGGCGTTAACCATTTATGATATGTGCAAAGCGGTTGATAAGGGAATGGAGATCCACGCCATTCGGTTGATGGAAAAACATGGAGGTAAGAGCGGTACCTATTTACGCTCTGTTTGATCCGCGGTGGCCGGCAGTAAAGGAGTGGGCTTTTGCCGAATTGACCGAGGTTCTCGCGGTTAGCCTGCGTACGAGGCTGTTCGTCACCCTCTAGGTTGGCGAGTCGTTGCTGTTGGTTACCAATCATTAGGCTGATCTCTCCTCCCTGCGGGGTACGGTTTTAGTCGTACTCATCAGGGAGATCACACCCCTGTAGGAACATGCACCGCCCTCCTCTTCCCTCTCTGCCTAGATCTTTTTGTGGGATTATTTTCGGACAGATTTAGCGAAAAATTTGTGTACTGCGGTACGATTAATGATGAATACGATTAATCGAGGTTTGATTCCCTCTGCAGGTTTCGTTGGTCTGCTGTTCACGAAAAAAGATCCCTAGGTTGATAGCTCGGAGGACGACAAGTGGAAAGCGCTACCCCTGTCATCGAGGCTTGCAATCTGGCCAAAAACTTCGACGATATTACCGCCGTGGAGTCCGTCACGTTCAATGTCTTCGAGGGTGAGCTTTTTGGCTTCCTCGGTCCGAACGGCGCTGGCAAAACCACAACGATTAACATGCTCACCGGTCTAGCCCGGCCCGATGCGGGAACGATCCGCATTGCCGGCATCGACTGCTCCAAATCCCCCAAGGCGGCCCAGCATCTGCTGGGGGTGGTGCCGGACGAGAGCAACCTCTATCCTGAGTTAAGCGGTTATGACAACCTCTGCTTCTGTGGGGCCCTGTATGGGCTGCGCAAACAGGAGAGGCAAACCAGGGCGCTGGAGCTGCTTGAGCGGTTCGGCTTGGCGGATGCCGCGGATCGAAAGTTTGATGGATATTCCAGGGGCATGAAACGTAAGCTCACTATTGCTGCGGGGATCATCCACAACCCCCGAATCCTCTTCCTCGACGAACCTACCACCGGCATCGACGTGATCAGCGCCAGACAGATTCGACAGCTTATCGCAGGCCTGAACGCCGGTGGTACCACGATCTTTTTAACCACGCACTACATCGAAGAAGCCGAACGGCTATGCAACCGCATTGCCTTTCTGGTCAGTGGTCGCCTTGTGAGGATTGACACGGTCGACAATTTGATGCGACAGACTGATAGCCGACATGTCGTGCGGTTCACCATGACCGAAGAAGCAGAGGGATTGTGCAAGGCTATCTCAGGCGCGTTTCCCCACCTGCAGTGCCAAACGGTTTCGAAGGAGGCGATCCGGTTGGAATCTCACGAGCCGGTGCGGATCGGGCCCTTGGTTCGGTTCATCGAGGAACACGGCGCCGAGGTGTCTGAGGCCCGCAAACTTCGTCCATCCCTGGAGGATATCTTCGTCAGTATTACTGGCATCGCAGGGACCGCCATGAAACAGGAGCAGGAAAAGCGTAAAGCGGGAGGCGGCGTATGAGTCGGTGGGTCACTTTCTGGAGCATTCTGGTCAAGGATATGCGCGCCTACTACCTCAAGCCGCCCAATATCAGTTGGGGACTGATCTTCCCCCTGGCCTGGACCGGTATGTTCTTCATCAAATCCGGCGGCGGCATTGAGGATCTGCTTGCCTTGCTGCCCGGCGTGGTTGCCATTTCCGTTCTGTTCGGTACCACCTCAATGCTGGCAGTGACCGTAACTTTCGAGAAAAAGAACCGATCCTTCGAGCGCCTTTTGCTCGCCCCGATATCGCTGGAACTGCTTATGCTAGCCAAGACCGCCGGGGCCATCCTTTTCGGTGCGGCCAACGCCTTCGTGCCCATCGCAATGGCCGTCTTTTTCACCGACCTGTCCCGAGTCGCTTGGGGCACGGTGGTCCCGGCCATAGTCCTCATCGCTGTTAGCTCCACCTTTCTGGGACTATTCATCGCGGTTTCAGTCAGCGAAGTCTTCGAAGCCCAGACCTTCTCCAACTTCTTTCGCTTCCCCATGATCTTTTTATGCGGGTTGTTCTTTCCCATTGAGCAGCTACCGGCATGGTTACGCCCTTTGTCTTATGCGCTGCCCTTGACCTATGGTGTGGACCTCTTGCAACGAGGCTTTGGAGGGGTCAGCCAGATGCCGTTGGCCATGGACTTCGGAATGCTACTTGTTTTCTGCGCAACTCTCTTCCTGATCAGTTTGAATAACATCAAGCGGCGCTGGATTACCTGACCGGGTCCTCAGCGTCGAATGTCTTATGCGGCCCCCGGCATGAACAAGCTCGGTGCTATCGATCTTTTGGTTAGGGTGGGCAGCAAAGAGAGACCTCAAAGTTGCCAAGAATTGTTGTGCTCCCGTTGTATCGATATCTCATATTTTTAACCAACGTTTAGGCATGTCCAAGCGTCCTGCTTTGCAGGAGTTGTGAGACTCCCCTCTAAATTACCTCCATTTCCACCTCAGTTCATCCCGACACAACTTCCAAGACATCTCCTCAGTGAAAAGATGAGCCTCCTCATGCTGCCTAAATGCTCAGAAACTGTATGACCAACTGAGGGAAGCTCAACTCTCGACTTCTTTAATAGCGACTTCGCAAAAACATCCATCAAAAGGCTTGACCTGTCTAAAGGTTCATAGTTTATCTTTAAACGAGGACAAGGGGCATCCAAGCTTCTTTAGCCGCTAAAACCGGACAGGACTCTTTATTTATGTACTCCGTTTCCGACATCGCCCAAAAGCTCGGTATCGCCCGTTCAACACTTCTCTACTACGAACGAATCGGACTGGTACTGCCATCCCGGAACCCGGCAAACGAATATCGACAATATTCCGAGTACGACCTTAATCAGTTGATACTGCTTCGCCAACTGCAGAAGGCAGGTTTCACACTGCAGGAATGCCAAAGCATTATGACGGGAAAACTCGATGAGAATTTGATTGAGCAGCGACTATTTAGCCTTGAGCAAGAGCTGAAGGAAATGGAGATGGCTCGGGACGTACTTTACGCCCTCTACGGCAAAGTCAGCGGCCACCAAATCGACAGCAGAGAATTTCGCGAACGTTTGCGAGAGTGGCATACGCAATTTGAAAAAAAGTCATCGGATGCACATATTCAGTGGTTGAGGCAGCTCGGATTCAGCGAAAAAGAAGCCACCCACATCCGTTGCGTTTCACGCGACATTGCAGAGAATGGAGGTTATATGGAACACTTTTTCGAAGTTTTTGAAAAGATGGAGCGCCAGGGGCCAGGGAGTGCCGAATCGACGCTCCGCGCCTTCAAGTCTATCCTGAACAAAAACCATATCGAAACGATTCTCGATATCGGCTGTGGCAAAGGTGCTGCCAGCCTGGCCTTGGCCAGTGCCTGCAAGGCAAAAATAACGGCGGTGGACAACCACACACCGTTCCTGGAAAGCC
>JAIOSZ010000015.1 GCA_021107335.1 Desulfuromonadaceae bacterium
AGAATGAAAAGTTACTCAGGCAGGGGGCACCGTACAGAGTAGCAATACCACCCAGGAGTTGATATCCTAACGGCAGCCGGCCAGATAACCGCCCACCGACTTTTTCGATTTATTGTAGCTAGTGCCCATCCGGCGACGATGGATGGACACAGCGCAGTTTTCATATGGGAAACGAGCAATTTCCCCCTAGGTCAAGGAAATCAAGCGCTTGCACGGAGGCGTAGTAGTTTACGCCGCACACGCAAGCGAGCGGATTGACGCCGAGATTGGGGGAAAGGGCCGTTTCTGGATGAAAAATAGCTGAGAGTGTGGATGGAGAGCTGGTTTCATAGGTAGCATAGAACACCGACCCCTCCGTTATTCACGACCTCGCTTCACATAGGAGTATGATCATGAGTGAACAGTGCGCAATAAAAAAAGTGACCGAGATCACTACCGAAGAGGTAGATCGGATCAAGGCATGGATCAATACCGAAGAATATAAAGAAAAGAACCTGGCCCGCGAGGCCTTGGTGGTCAATCCGGCCCATGCTTGCCAGCCCCTCGGCGCCCAGCTGGTGGCTCACGGTTTTGAAAGTACCTTGCCCTTTGTCCACGGCTCTCAGGGCTGCGCTTCGTACTACCGTAGTTCCTTAAATCGTCACTTTCGTGAGCCGGCCCCGGCGGTTTCTGACGCCATGACCGAAGACGGCGCCGTTTTCGGCGGCCAGAACAACCTGCACGAAGGTCTGGAGAATGCCTATGCTCTCTACAAGCCGAAGATGATCGCAGTCTTCACCTCTTTCATGCCCGAGGTTATCGGCGATGACCTCACCTCGTACATCCAGAACTCCCGGAACGAAGAGATCATTCCCCAGGATTACCCGGTGCCCTACGCCAATACGCCGAGCTTCAACGGCAGCCACGTCCAGGGCTACGATCCCATGCTCAAGTCCATTGTCGAGTGCCTGGGCGGCGGCAAGCGGGTCGAAGGTAAGAACAACGGGCGGCTCAATCTGATCCCGGGCTTTGACACCTGCACCGGCAACTACCGTGAATATAAGCGGATGATGAAGGCCTTTGATATCCCTTGCACCATGCTGGCGGATATCTCCGAAACCTTTGATTCGCCTTTGACCGGTACTTACCATCCTTTCCCTGGTGGTACGCCGCTGGACGAAACCGCCGACGTGCTCAACTCTCAGGCCACCATCGCCCTGCAGAGCTATTCCACCAAAGCCACCATGAAATGGATGGCCGAAAACACCGATGCGCCAGTTGAGACGCTGCCCATGCCCATCGGCGTTAAGAAGACCGACGAGATGTTGCTGAAGATCTCCGAGCTGTTTGACAAGCCGGTTCCAGAAGAGCTGATCGCTGAGCGCGGCCGGGTGGTGGACGCCATGACCGATGCGCATCAGTACCTGCATAACAAGAAATTCGCCATCTACGGCGACCCCGACTGGTTGCTCGGCATGGTTTCTTTCCTGCTCGAGATGGGTGCCAAGCCCTATCACATTCTTTGCAGCCGTTCGAACAAGAAGTTCGCTAAGGTATTGCAGGCTTTGCTCGACACCTCGCCTTACGGTGCCGATTGTAACATCTGGATCAACAAGGACCTGTGGCACCTGCGCAGCCTCTGTGCCACCGATCCCGTCGATGCAATGATCGGCAACTGCCATGGCAAGTTCATCACTCGCGACCTGGGCATTCCGTTGATTCGAGCCGGTTACCCGATTATCGACCGGGTCAACCTGCACCGCTACCCCACGGTCGGTTACCAGGGTACGATGAACCTGCTGACCTGGACGGTTAATACTCTCCTCGATCAGGTAGATGCCACTTGCGAGGATCGTAACTTCGAGATTATGCGCTAAGTGCTTGATGACATCGTATAGGCAGGGGAAAGGATGATGCTTTTCCCTGCCTATCGAAGTTGTCGTCGATCCACCTCAAAACGGAACCAGGCAGGGTCTGGATCTTTGACCCGCGGGAGGATTAACCGTGGCACTGACGCGACGACTGACCGTGGTTAACGATCCGGTCAAGAAAGGATTTGTCATGAAAGTAGCCTTCGCCAGCAGCGACAATCATCACATCGACCAGCACTTTGGCTGGGCGGAAAAATTCGCAATATGGGAAGTGCAGATGGATCAGGCCCGTTTTTCCGGCATGGTACAAGTTGAGGCCGCCGGGGACGGTGTTGAAGATAAAATCCAGACTCGGGTCGATGCTTTGATGGATTGCTCCATTGTTTATGTCAATCAAATTGGCGGCCCGGCAGCAGCTAAGCTGGTGGCACAGAAGATCCACCCCCTCAAGAGCAAGGGGGAGGAAACGATTTCTCAGGTTGTCGAGAAGCTGCAGCAGGTGTTGCAGGGCAACCCGCCCCCCTGGCTGCGCAAAGCCATGCTCAAAGACGAGCGGCCTGCGTAACACATGACGCCAAAATGGATATTCTGTCGCGATTGTCCGTCAGACTCTTATTTAAAGAACTAAACCCCCGGGTTCTAACAGCTTCCTGGCGGGCGAATATGTGGCTTGATAACGCCACCAACAGGCATTAAATTTACCCCGAAAGTTACCATCGGAAATTGCACAAGGAGAGATTACTCATGGCGTACTACATCGCAAAAACTAAAGACGGCAGTGACTGGACCCCGACCTTCGTCGAGTCTATCGATGATGAAAAATGTATCGGCTGCGGCCGTTGCTACAAGGGCTGCTCCCGCAAGGTTCTCGGTTTCAAGGAGATTGACGAAGAGGATTCGGCTCGCATGTTTATGTATGTTGCCGAGCCCGGCAAGTGTATCGGCTGTGCCGCTTGCGGCGTAACCTGTCCCAAAAAAGCGTTTTCTTTCGCACCTCTGGAAGTCTGAGTCTAAACGATGGGCGCCGCAAACCTGCGGCGCTTATCCCAAAAAGGAGCCTCTGATGCTGATTGCTGTTGCTACCAGTGACCAAAGGAAGGTCGACCTTCATTTTGGAAAGGCCTCTGCTTTTGCCCTTTTCGAGATAGACGCTGAGTCGACTCGTCTGGTGAAAGAGGTTGCAGTAGCGCAATATTGCACCAGCGACCCCAATCACACTTTTCATGAGCAGCGTTTTTCCGCCATTGCCGAGGCCTTGACTGGTTGTCGAGCCGTGGTCTGTGCGCAGATCGGCGATCTGCCGCGCATGTCCTTGGCCGAGGCGGGCATTCAGGCTTTCACCGCTCAAGGGGCGGTGGAAGATGCGCTGCACAACGCTTTTGTGTTGCTCTCTGCGGGGGGATGTTGACGGGCCTCTACAGGAGGGGCTTGGCCGGTGCGTAAAAAAAGACCTTCCGGAGCTGCAATTGCCAAGGGCATGGGCAGGCAGACCTCAAAAAGAGGCTGCCTGCCCCTTTTTTTGCTGGCACGGGCTATGCAATAAATACTATCAACAACAGGCGTCAGGCAAATTTCGAAAAAGTTTCGCTCCTTTCCATAGGGTTGGAGGTTTTCAGGCTCCAACCCACTTTTTCGAAGCATTAAGACAGGCTGAACGCTATTTAGTGAATGACAGGCACAACGGAGTGCTGCGAAGAATAATGGCAATGAAGCCCCACAGGGATATCCCTGTGGGGCTTTTCTATTTTTTAGCCTCAACAAAGGAGTACAACCATGTCAGCAAGCAGTTGCTCCCATTCCAGCAATCAGGCAGGTCACCCTAACAATCAGTCAGGGCACCCCTGTTTTGGCGGAGATCACAAGAAGGCCGGTCGTATTCATCTGCCGGTGGCTCCCGGCTGCAATATCAAGTGTGGGTTTTGTGAGCGCAAGTTCGATTGTGCCAACGAAAATCGCCCCGGCGTCACCAGTCGGGTTCTTTCACCAACCGAAGCCCTCGATCGATTGCGGCTGGTGATGAGCCACCCCGTCGGAGGCAAAAACATGCGCGTGGTGGGGATTGCCGGTCCTGGGGATCCCCTGGCCAACGAAAATACCTTTGAAACCTTTCGCCTGGTAAAAAAGCACTTTCCGCAGCTGATGTTGTGCCTGTCCACCAACGGCATGTTGTTACCAGAGCGCATCGGTGAACTGAAAGACCTGGGCGTACATAGCGTCACGGTAACCATCAATGCCTTGACCCCTGAAGTAGGGGCCAATGTTTATGAATGGGTACGAGCCGATGGCCAGCGCCTGACCGGCGAGGCCGGGGCCGGATTGCTTCTTGAACGGCAGATGGCCGGAGTCGAAGCGGCGGTGGCCGCAGGCATGCTGGTCAAAGTCAATTCCGTTTACATCCCCGGTGTCAACGACCACGAAACCCTGCCTCTGGCATTGGCTGCCCGCAAGCTGGGTGCCAGCATGATGAATATTCTGCCGCTGATTCCTCAGGGGATTTTCCATGACCGGGAGCGACCCTCGGATCTGATCATGGAGTTGGTGCGCAACCAGGCCGAGTCGATTCTGACTCAGGCCCGCCACTGCGGTCAGTGTCGCGCCGATGCCGCCGGCCTCATTGGCCAGGATCTCGACCTATGCTCGTTGAAGAAACCAGCCGAGGTTTCCGGAAAGCTGCGCTGTTCCGGTTAGGGGGCTGGCGGTCTTATCATGAGCCGACTGCAAAATCGCCTGATCGGCCCAGATTCTCGACAATTTTTGCCAAATAGCCCTGCTATTCGCTCTCAAATTCTAAAAAATCTGGATTCAAACAGCCAAATTTTCGTTTCGGCCCGCCAAGACCGACAGACCCCTAGGGCCGCTGACTATCTGCTGCAACCTATCAGCCATTTTGTTCATTGTCCCTGAAGGTGAAACTCATGCAACTCGATGTCGATATTAATATGCGGCTAGGCTCTTTTGAGTTTGCCGCTGCCTTCTCTGTCGAGGGGCGTCGCACCGGGATCTTCGGACCCTCCGGTAGCGGTAAGTCGACGCTGGTCAACTTGCTGGCCGGACTGTTGCCGCCTGACGAGGGATCGATCCGTCTGGACGGCCGTGTTCTGCACGACAGCCGTAGCAAAATCAGCCTGCCGCCAGAACAGCGGCGGGTGGCGGTGGTGTTTCAGCACGCTCATCTCTTTCCTCATCTCAATGTACGGCGCAATCTGCTCTACGGCTATCGGCGCTCTCCGCTGCAACGGCGCAAACTGGCGCTGGCTGATGTCGCCCATGCTCTGGATATCGAACATCTGTTATCGCGCAGCGTTGCGGCTCTCTCCGGCGGCGAACGGCAACGAATCGCCCTGGGCCGTGCTCTGCTGGCCGCGCCGGATCTGCTGATCCTGGATGAGCCCTTGAGTGCTCTGGATCACGCTCTCAAAGAACAGATCATTCCTTTTTTACGCAAGACCCTGCGCCGGTTTAACATCCCCTATCTCTACATCTCCCATTCTCTCAGCGAGATGCGGTTGCTCACGGATCAAGTGCTGATCTTCCAAAATGGCCGTCTTAAGACTACCAGCGATGCCGAGACCATGGCCCGGGAGCGCCTGGCCCATTGCGAGTCGGGCTACCTCAATCATCTGCAACTCGGTCCTTCCCGAGAGGTCGGCGACTTGCTGGCCTACCGTTGGGGGCCTACCGAGCTGATCGTGTCGGGTAAGGAATCGCCTGGCCCCGGCCTGTTCGGTCTGGCCAGCAAGGATATTCTGCTGTTCAAGCGCCATCCCCAGGCGCTTTCGGCGCGCAATCTGCTGGAGGCGACTCTGGTCGAATTGACCCCCTGCGGCAATGCTGTGGGTGTGGTACTCGATTGCGGTGGGCAACGTCTGGTGGCCCAGGTGGTACGGGAAGCCGCCGCGGAGCTGGAACTGAAGGAAGGGGTCAAGGTGTTTGCCGCGATCAAGGCGGCGGCTTTTCGCCGGCTGCTGTGAAACCTTGGGGATAATGACGTTGGTTTCTGTTTGCTTCGATATAACCAAAAGGAGCTTCATGATGAATATCCGTAATATAACAACCCGTTTACTTCTCTTGCTACTGTTGGTGTTTCCCTCGACTCTGTGGGCTGGTGAGTTGCGGCTCTCTGTCGCCGGCAGCATGATCGACGTGATCAAGGAAGTGGGGGGCGCCTTTAGCGACCAGCACCCGGAAATCCGGCTGCTGCCCAATTTTGCTTCCTCCGGGGCTCTGGCCAAGCAGCTCGCTGCCGGGGCGCCTGCCGATATCTACATTCCCGCAAATCCCAAGTGGATGGACTTCCTGATAGCTCAGGAAATTATCCCTGCCGCCACGGTGGAGACTCTGGCTTATAACCGGCTGGTGTTGGTAGGACAGCCAGCGGTGCCGGTCACGGAGATGAACGATCTGAGCAGTTTGACCCGCATTGCCCTCGGCAGCCCCAAAAGCGTACCGGCCGGCCGCTATGCTCAGCAGGCGATGGCCAAGGCCGGGCTCTATGAGTCGTTTCTGGCAGAAGGCAAGCTGATCATGACCAAGGATGTGCGTCAGGCGCTGTTCTATGCCGACCGTGGCGAGGTGGATGTCGCTTTCGTTTACGCTACCGACGCGCCGCTGGCGAACAAGGCAAAAATTCTTTTGGAGGTGCCTCAGGATCTCTATCCGCGAGTTACCTATCCGATGGCATTGACGGTAGCCGGTGCCGATAAGGAAGAGGCGAAGGCGTTTCTAACGTTTCTGCACAGTGCGGCTGCTAAGGAGATTTTTCAGCGGCATGGGTTTGTGACGGTGGAATAGCAAATGCGTTGTTGATTTTAAAACCCAATAGCAACTGCGACCACCGGTGGCAAGAGAACCGGACCGATCGTTTCAGCAGTCAACGTTCGAAAATGGGGCCGCCCAAAGAAATTGCCATCTCGGTGAGATTACTCAAGGGATTTTAGCCTTCTCCTCACCTGCGTGACAGCATGCCCCACGCAGTGGCAGCCATTTTTTGCCAACTTTTTGTTGGCTTGGACAAAAAGTAGGGCGTCTGGCGGGACGCGACCCGCCGGTCTTGATCTTAGCTTTAAACAGCCAATCTCAAATCTGCTCGCCAAGGCAGTGCAACAAAAAGGAACCTCGTAACCATGTTGGAACTCTCCCCCAGCGATTATCAAGCCCTGTGGCTCTCGGCCCGGGTCGCCACGGCAGCCACCCTGGTCGCCCTGCCGGTCGGCTTCGGCCTGGCCTGGTTGCTGGTCTTCAGCCGCCTGCCGGGCAAGCTGCTGCTCGACGGTCTGATCAACCTGCCGCTGGTGCTGCCGCCAGTAGTGGTTGGTTATCTGCTGCTGTTGCTCCTCGGTCGTCAGGGCTGGCTTGGTGGCCTTCTGGATCAAATGGGGATTCAGATCGTTTTCACCTGGAAGGCGGCGGTAGTGGCCTCGGCCCTGATCGGCTTGCCGCTGATGGTGCGGGCCATTCGGCTGGGCATGGAACAGATCGATCCCCATCTACTGCATGCCTCCCGTACCCTTGGCGCGACCTGGCACGACACCCTGCTGACCATCGTGTTGCCCCTGTCCTTGCCGTCGATGCTAGCGGGGGCGACTCTGGCTTTTGCCCGCAGCCTTGGCGAATTTGGTGCCACCATTATTCTGGCCGGCAATATTCCCGGAGTGACTCAGACGATCCCTCTGGCGATCTTCGATTATTCCAATTCACCGGGAAGGGAGACGCGCGCCTTGACTCTGTGTCTGGTGTCCATCGCCCTGTCCTATGTGGTGCTGCTGTTCAGCGAGATGGCCTTGCGTTGCTTTCGTTATGGACGGGGCCGCAGGGATTGCTGTTCCCGTCAGTGAACCACCCCCAGGAGAATCTTCATGATCCAACCGATACACCTCGATATGAAAATCGCCGAACTGGTTAACGCCTGGCCCGAAACCCGCGCGGTTTTTGTCGCCCACGGTCTTGAAGCGCTGATCAGTGAGGACGGCATGCGGGTACTGGCACCTTTTCTCACTCTGGGCACGGCTCTGCGCAGCCGGGGTATTGCGGCCCAGTCCTTTTTGCGCCTGCTCAATGAAGCCATCGCTGAGGAGGAGGTCTGCGAGGCCCCCGGTCTGACCGACTACACGAGCCAGGGGGACCTGACCCTGCTGGCGCTGATGCCCTGCGGCATCAAGGTACCCTTTGCCAAAGCCATCAGTACTTTTCTTGCCGAACTGCGCCACGCCGGCGGGCCGGAGGTTACCTATGCGGTGGAGGGTAATCTCAATCAGGAACTGTCTTATTATTCCTATGTCAGCACCATCGAGCGAATCGAGGAATTACCGGATATTATCGTCTCCGCCGATTTTAATTCCTTCTACCATCAGAGCTTTTACCAGCGCTTTGTCGTGCCGGGAAATTTCGTCGATGTCGCTGCGACTCTGCCGACTGCCTCTTACGAAAAAGCGGGCATCCTCGATCCTGAGCACCAATTTTCGATCCTTGGGGTCAATCCGTTGGTGATGGTCGCCGATCTCGACCGGGTTGGAGAGCGGCCATTGCCCACCACCTGGGACGATCTGCTCAATCCCTGCTGGACGGAGGAGGTGACCCTGCGCGGCAACAAGGACTTTTTCTGCCATGCTGTGCTGCTGCCTTTCTACCGGGAGCACGGTGCCGAAGGACTGCTCGGTCTGGCCCGCAACGTTTGTGAGGGTCTGCACCCGGCGCAGATGGTGAAAAATATCGACAGCGGGCAGGGCGGCGCCCTGTATGTGATGCCCGAGTTCTTCGCCCACCGGGTCAAGCATCAGGAGCGGATTCGGATTATATGGCCTGAGGACGGTGCCCTGGCCAGCCCGGTGACCCTGATGGTGAAAAAGGAGCGGGTGGCCGAGTTGCAGCCGGTGCTCGACTACTTGACGGGTAAGGAACTGGCCAAAGTTTTAGTCGGTGCCCGTTTTCCCACCCCGCATAGAGACGTTCCCGGAGAGTTGCAGGAGAAGCCGTTGAAGTGGATCGGCTGGAACTTTATGCGTAATAACGACCTGGCTGCGGTCAACGCCGCCATCGATGAAATCTTCATGCCGGCGGTCCAGAGAGTGGTTTCATGAAGCTGGTAACGGTGGCCGGGCCGCCATCGAGC
>JAIOSZ010000043.1 GCA_021107335.1 Desulfuromonadaceae bacterium
CTCACTTCACCGTGAATGACCTGGCGTGCGATGGACAGCACCAAACGTAACATGTCCTGAGTGCTATTCTGCAGCAGGGTAGACCGCAAGCGACTGACTTCCTCGATGCCTTGAGCGAGCATTTCCAGGGAACTATCGAACTGCAGTCGAATTTCCTGCTGGCCCTCTTCCTTGCCCTGCAGATAGGCTTCTTCAATCTGCTTACCGAGGTCTGCTGGGGCAGCTGTCTGATGGGCGGCGGGCTGCTCAGCTTGGATTTGCTGCGGGGTCGAAACGGCTTCTTCGCTGAAGGACTCGTCCTCGAAGAGCAGACCGTCCTCTACTACCTGGCCATCGTCACCGAACTCCCGAAAGCTGATTCGTTTAAGGCCCTGCGTATTGCTGGAACGAGAAATTTTAGACGAGAGCATCCGCCCCTCCACGGCCAGGGATCAGGATCTTTTCTTCCTCTTCGAGCTTCAGTATAATCTTGACGATTGTCTGTTGCATGGTTTCGACCTCCGAAAGTTTCACCGGTCCCATGGCTTCAAGGTCATCTTGAATCATTTCTGCTGCTCGGCCCGAAATGTTCTGGAATATCGATTCTTTGAGTCCCTCGGATGCCGACTTGAGGGCCAGGGTCAATTGATCGTTGTTTACCTCTCTTAAGACGGTTTGCAGGGTGCGACCATCAAGATTGACCAAGTCCTCGAACCTGAACATGTTTTTACGAATCTCTTCGGCCATATCCGGGTCAGTTTTTTCAATCCCCTGAAGAATGCTCTTATCAGCCCCTTGGCCCATATTGTTAATGATGTCGACGACCCGGTTGATGCCTCCCAGTTGTTGTTGTTTATCCTGACGGGCGACAATACCGATCTCTTTGCGCAGGGCGTCTTCGATCTGTCCGACAATTTCTGGAGAAACCTGTTCAATCCGAGCAATACGATACATGACATCGGAGCGGAGAGAATCGTTCATGAAATTTAGAACCTTGGCGGAGTGTTCGATCTTCTGAGTCGACAAAATCAGCGCCACGGTCTGTGGGTGTTCGTTATCTAACAGGCTGGCGACCATATGAGGCTGCATGATGGCAATGGTTTCCAAAGGGCGTGCTTCATCGTCCCAGGTAATATCCTCCATTAATCGTTCAACACGCGATTGGTCGCCGCCAGAAATGACATTTTTTACAAATTCATTGCCGCGAACAAAAATTCCGGCATGGGCCTTTTGCGTGCGATGAAATTCTGCTACCACGTCCCGGGATACTTCGGCGGGGATGTGTTCAATATTGACCATGTGTCTTGTGATTTCGCGTACCTCAGGATCGCTGAGAGATTCAAACACCTTTAAGGTGGCCTCTTCTCCTAGACACAACAGTAGAACTGCGGCTTTCTTAGCTCCTGTTAGCTTTTGAGAATCCATATTGTTCAAGAGCTCCTTCATCCTTCTTTAAGCCAGGTTTTGATGACCTGTGCGGAGACGTTATCTGAATTTATGACTTGTTCCCTTAGCTTGGCCGCTTCGGCGTTGGGTCCCTCAAGCTGCAGCGGCACACCGGAGAGTTCTGATTCCAGCTGTTCGACGGTTTTGTAGTGCTCCACCATTTTGCTTTCGCCTTGAAGGGTCTTGACTAGTGGCCGGACGAGCAGAAAATAGAGGAGTAAAGCGGCGACCGTCAAGAGTCCGTATTTGACCATCGGCAAATAACTGTAGATATCTGCTCCGGGGGTGATTTCAGGAGCGGTTGCGTCGTAAAAATCATTTTCAAAGGGGCGGGAGAGAACCACGATCTGGTCTCCACGCTCATCACTTATTCCCAGGGCGCTGCGTACCATTTGCTCGATGGAAGCGAGTTCTTCGGCCGGTCGGGGTTCGTAGGTCGCTTCGTTAGCTTCGCCAGCAGGCAGTTCGCGGTCGGCAACCAATACCGCGACAGACAAGGTTTTTATGGAGCCCACCGATTCCACAATTTTGCTGACCGTTTTGCTGACCTCGTAGTTGGTGGTCTCATCACTGCGGTTAGAAGAGTTGAACCCCTTACTGCCGGAAGACTCGTTGAGGTTCGAGTCCACACCGGGAACGCCGCCACTGGTACTGTTGCCGCTCTTCTCGGTTGTGGCCTGTTCACTGCGGACCGCCGATCCGTTGGGGTCATAGGCTTCTTCCAGATGCTCCCGTTGCGAGAAGTCGAGACTGGCGGTGATCTGGACCAGGGAATTGCCGACCCCCAGTGCTCGGTCGAGCAGGGATTGTGCCCGGTTTTCCAAGCGTTTTTCCAGACTTTGCTGATATTGCTGTAAACCTGGGCTGAGAGGGCTATTCATTTCAGCTTGGGGTGATTTCGACAAGACGCGGCCGTTAGCATCGATAATTGAGACCTGACCGGCATGGAGCCCTTCAACGCTACCGGACACTAAATTGACAATGCCCTGAATTTGGCCGTCGTTAAGCTTGTGTCCCGGAACCAGTTTGACGATAACCGAGGCTGTGGTTTTTTCCTGCTGCTCGCGAAACAGTCGTTTTGCGGCCATGGCCAGGTGCACCCGGGCGCCTTCTACAGGAGCCAGGGACGATATGGTACGGCCCAACTCACCCTGCAGGGCGCGCTGGTAATTGATTTTCTGAGCAAAGTCGGTCATGCCGAAGCTTTGCTTGTCAAATATTTCGAAACCGACTCCGGCGCCCTGGGGAAGACCGGCCCCGGCCAATTCGAGGCGGATTTCGTAGACCTTGTTCGCCGGAACATAAATGGCGGTGCCGCCGCTTTCAAGGCGATAGGCGATCTTCTGTTCCTTCAGGCGAGTAATCACAGCCGAAGCATCACCGGCCGGCAAGTTGCCGAACAGCAACTGATAATCGACGTGACGGCCCTTTATTATCAGAAAGGAGAAGATCACCAGGCAGAGTAGCATCACAACGCCCAGACTGATCTGGCGCGATTGTGGCCACTGCTTGATAGTTCCAATGAGATTGGGTTTGGTCTCTTCCGCCATGGCGGTTAACCTCCGGTCGGCATCTTGAAAACAATTGAAACAAATAATTGACAAATGGGTTGGTCAGGTGACAGGACCCATCACACATTCATGCGCATGATTTCCTGATAAGCATCGACCGCCTTGTTGCGTAACTGCACGAACAGGCGCATGGAGATGTCGGCTTTTTCTAAGGAAATCATCACCTCGTGTAGATTTCCACCCTGGCCGCTGTGCAGTTCCTCCACGGCCTTATCCGCGGTGACCTGAGCTTCGTTGGTGCTGTTGATGGCTTCTTTGAGTTGCTCGGCGAAGCCGCCCCCCGGCTTGTCCGCTTTTTGCGCTGCGGTAGGGGAGGGCAGGGTCGAATTAATGGCATTGATATTATTTATCATTGATTAGCTGCCTATCTCGAGGGCTTTAAGGGCCATTCGTTTGGCGGCTTGAATGGCCGAGGCGTTGGCATCGTAGGTGCGAGTGGTGCTCATCATGTCGACCATCTCTTCCATGGTGTTGACATTGGGAAGTTGAACCATACCATTTTCGTCGGCATCGGGGTGGCCCGGTTCATAGATAGTCCGCAACGGCGCCTGACTGACCTGGATTCCCGCGACCTTGACTCCGTGGATGCCTTGTTCGTTGGCATTATCCAGATGCTTGGCAAAGCTTTCATTGCTGCTTTGAAAGACGACTTGCCGTTTGCGGTAGGGACCGCCTTCGGAGGTACGGGTCGTGCCGACATTCGCCAGGTTGGAACTGATGACGTTTAACCGGGTTCGCTGGGCGCTTAGGGCCGAGGAACTGATTTGCATCGACGTGAAGATATCCATTGCTTAAGTCTCCTTAGCGGTCACTTTGAATGACATATTTGAGTAGTCCCAGTTTTTTGTTCAGCATCTGGGTCGCAGCTTCGTAAAAGATCTGGTTTTCGGCCTGGACTACCATCTCCTGGTCGAGGTCGACCCCGTTTTGATCGCCGAGGCCATTGTTGTTGGCCAGACTTTCGACCCGGCCGTGGACCTGCTCTATGCTGCCGCTGGTGATGTCGAAGTGTTTTGCATGCCGAGTCGGGGTCGTCGTGGATTTATCGCCGAGGGCCTGTTGCAAGTCTTCTTCAAAGCGAAGCCGGCTCGGTGTGTAGCCAGGCGTGTCGATGTTGGCCAGGTTGGAGGCGGTGATCTGCTGGCTGCGGCTGCGCAGGTCCAGAACCTTTCCTAATACCCCAACGGTGCGGTCAAATATCCCATCTGTTGGCATCTGTTGTTTCTCCCTTTTAGCAGGCAGCTAATGGCCGCGGAAGGTCAGTAGGTTTCAGCAGCAATAAAATCACTGGCGAGTTGTCGCCAGAGATCATCCTTTCCTTTTTCGACCAGAGTCTGAAAAAGGTTAAGAGCTCGGGTGCGTTTTCCTTTGGCCAGCAGTATCTGGCCGCAACGATAGGTCGCCTGATCGCTGAAGGTTCCGTCTTCGGCCAAGACTTCATAGAGGGGCAGTGCCTGCTGGCCATGACCCAACCGACGCAGGGCTTCCGCTTCAAGGAGCAGGCCTAAGGGGGGAATCGATTCGCCTCGGTCGCCCAACCGATTGGCAAAATCGATAACCTGGTTGTAGTCGCCTAGTTCCCAGTAGATCTGCGTGGCCAGTAATTCGATATCGTTGCTACGGGGGTATTGCTTGTCCTGCAGCAGCTCCGCTGCCTCTTCTAATCGTGCAAGTTTGTACAGGGCGCGCAAGCGCAGCAGAAAGAGAGCGTTACGATCTGTGCCTTTGGGATAGCTCTGTAGGTAGGCCTTACTGTACTTTTCGGTCAGGGCATATTCGTCCCGATCGTAGTAGAGGGATGTCAGTGGCAAATAGAATTTTTCGCTATCGCCCTCGCTTTTTGCGTGATCTATCATATAAAGGTAGACTCTGCAGCCGCGGTCGAAGAGTCCTAGGCGAGAGAATGCATTGGCTAGTTTAGGTAGAAACGGCCATTTCCCATCTCCTCGAATCAGCAGTTCACGGTATTTTTCAAGGAGTATCACTGCTTGCAGGTCTTCTCCCTTGGCAATAAAGTTTTCCAGTACGGGAGGAAGAATCTCTGCCATCAAGGCTTCGGCTTCGGCTCGCAAGGGACTGCTGGCAAAATTGCGCCTAAATCTACCTAAGGTTTCGATGGCTCGCAAGGGTTCGCCAGACAGATGGAGAGAGATGCCGAGTTTGAGTAGAATTTCCTCGCGCAATCGTCGATCTGATGTCAAGGAGAGAATGACTGGATAATCGCGAAGTCCTTGTAGTAGATGGCGTTCTTCCATGGTAACAAGGCCATGGTCAAGTATCTTCAACCAGGCTCGTAAGTCGCCGGTGGTTCCCGTGAAACCCTCTCGTAATAGGCGGAAATGCAACATGGCGGCCTGCTGGTCTCCATTGTGGTAGGTCGCCAGACTACTGAGGAAAAGCGCCTGACTGGTCGCATCGACTCCTTGCAATAAGGTGGACAGCTCCTGGTAAAGAAGGTGGGCTTGTTCCCACCGATGATTATCGAAAAAGGCTTTGGCTGCTTGCTGAAAGGAATAAAGATTAGCTGTTGGCAGTTGAGCATTCTTTAACTGCTTTTGGTAGTACGCTAAAGCTTCTCGAGACTGACCAGTTGCGACCTGGGCATCGGCGATACGTAACTGCCGAATGGAGCGTAGGCCTTTGGGCCAACGACTGTTTTCCCTGAGCAGTTTTTTCAATGCCAATTGGCCGTCGTCTTTTAGAAGGGCAATTTCAGCTTGCAACAGCTGTAGCGGGTGACGATAGGGACCTTCTCCTAATAGTTTTTCAAGGTCGGCATGCCAGACCATGGCACCGTAGTGGTCATCTGTTAAAGCGAGGGCCAGGTTATGCAGATAACCGACTCGCTGTTGCAGTTTCGGGGAGAGCTCCCTTTCTGGAAACTTCTCCAGAATAGTCAGACCTTTTTGGGCAGATCCACTGCGTAGCAGGGCTTCGGCTTGTAGAAGCTGCATTTTCCGCAGGCTTTCGTGACTTAATTTGACCGAGGAAAGATCTTGTAAAAGAGCGAGAGCCTTTTGTGGCTCCTGGCCTTCAACTGTTTTGAGGATAGCTGCAAAAGAGGGCGAAGCCTCCTCGAACCCAAAACGGGGAAGGATTGGTATGGATATTTTAAGGGGCAGATCCATCAACAGGGGCGTTTGGTATTCGCTGAAGAATTTGTGCCATTGACCATTAAACTTGGATTTGATCATGTTCTGGCTGCTGCTGGTGCTTCTTTGCCGTGAAGGCAGACCGCTTATGCGGAAGGCGATTGCCGGGCGACTGCCCCCTGCTTCTTGCCAGAAAAGTTCCAGTTCAACGGTGGCGGTTGCTTGGTTTGTAGCTACGGTAACGCTGGCAGGGACCTGACGCAGAAGTATCGAGACCATCAATTCGTTGTGGGATTTGGCCAGCAGAATCTTGACGATTTTATCGTCTTCAGCCAACAGATGCAGGGTCGGAGCTGCTGAGGCATCACTGAAAAAGAGATCAATCCGCTGTCCTGACGGTTCGACCCGGTATTCCGGAAGAGCAGAAAAGTGCAACATGATACGGCTGTTGGCAAGCCCGTCTTCTTTGGTCTTGCGGTCCAACAGAGGGCTCGTAGCAGCCATGGCCTGTTGAGCCACTCCCAATAGTAGCGCCCAGAAGAGAAGATATGTGATGCGGCGAAGGAACATTGTCGTCAATTATCTCAAATAATAGAGTAGAGTAAGATCACATCGTGCTTTTGCTCGGTCAGTAGATATAGATCCGTTGTGCTAGTAGCGTGCCAATGTATAACTAGCCGATTCACAAATTGTTTTTTCGGTCAATGGTGGCACTGGCGCAGTTTGGCCAAAAAATTGACAGTTTCTGGGGGGAGGTGGAGCGAACGGTTTGACGCAAGGTGGGGCAGAGATGTCGCATAAGTGTGGCATAAGTGTGGCATTTTTGACAGTGATGCCCCTTGTCTTAACCAGATGTTTGGGGCTGCGCACCGGGTGTGAATTGTTGTTGGTATAATCTGCCCGGCTGTGAAGTCGCTCATTTCGGCCCCTTGAGCGGTGTCTGCTCGTTTTATTAAGCAGATATGGACGGCTGGCAGAAAAAAGGTGGTGCGAAATTTGTATATTAGTCGATTGCATTTTCGCCGGCAGGTGCTTGTGCCTTGCAACCAGGTGGCAATAGTTTGCTTTTCTGGGCCTTAAACAACAAAACAAAGCATTCAGAGAGGGACGAATGAGCAACGATATTTCTTCTGAACAGGCTGAAATAATAAACGAATTTCTTCAGGAAAGCCGGGATATGCTGGACAACCTGGAGCCGACTATTATTGAGCTGGGACAGAGCTGTCAAAATGTCGACTGTTGGCAGGCCATGTCCTGTGACAATGGATACTGTTCGCGACACAATCAAAAGATTGACCAACCCTGCTGGTTGCACACAGGTTTTCTGGAAGAAGGCCAGCAAAGTTGTTTGCATTGCTCATCGGCGGAAGATTGCCGCTCCTGCGAGGTGTTTAAGTCGATAAACGGTAGTGGCGAGACCATGAACGCCATTTTTCGGCTGTTCCATTCCATGAAGGGTAGTGCTGGTTTTCTTGAACTCGATAACATCTCGCGGGTGGCTCACCACGCGGAGAGTTTACTGGACTTGATCCGCGCCGGTAAGGTCAAGATGCAGCCCGAGCACGTCAGCCATCTCTGTAATGCCTGCGATTTTTCTCGGGAGGCAATGGAGACGGTCGAAGCCGATCTTAACGATCATGCCATGGCCGATGCTGCCGACGCCATTGCCGCCAATCTCGAACTGGCAGCGAGTGAAGCGCTCGCCTTGGCCGCAATTGAACCGCCAGTAGCGAATGAAACGGTGGCAGCACAGGCTCCTGATGCTGAGCTCTCGGCAGAGGACGAACTGGCCATGTTGATCGGTCCTGAGATGGTGGAGAAGTTTGTTCAGGAAGCCGATGAGTTGTTACAGAATGTTGAAGAGGGGCTGCTGGCCTGGAATGAAGCACCTCTTGATGAAGAGGCCATGGGGGCCCTATTCCGTAGTGCCCATAGTTTTAAAGGCAATTGCGGCTTTTTTGGTTACCGGCACATGGAGCAACTCAGCCATCAGGTTGAAACAGTGCTTGACTTGGTTAAGAGTGGAGGCACTTTGCACAGTGAGGCGCCGGCGGATTGTATGCTGGAATGTCTCGATTTCTTACGCTCGGCTGTTGCCGATATTTCTCAGGGTGGCCGCGGCGAGATCGACGAACTGGACGTGCAACTGGCCAAGCTTGGAGCATTGATAACCGGTGATGCCCCAGAGGGTGAGGAAAAAGAAGCCCCGTTGCTTGGGCAGATTCTAGTCGAGCAAGGCGTTGTCGACGAGGATACGGTAGATCAGGCGCTTCAGGAGCAGGGAAAACCCCTGGGAGAAATTCTGGTCGAAAAGGGGATCGCCTCAGAAGCACAGGTGCGCGACGCTCTCGACTCTCAAACCAAACCTTTAGGGCAAGTACTTGTCGATACGGGTAAGGCCGAAGCCAAAGCGGTGGAAGACGCCCTGAAGATCCAGCAGAAGGCCGCTCCCAAAAAGGCGACTAAGTCCAAGGCGAGCGCGGTTGTACGCCAGGATATCCGAGTCGATCTGAGCAAATTGGATGACCTGATCAACCTTATCGGCGAAATGGTTATTGCCGAAAATATGTTGGTGCGCAGCCCTGACCTTGAGGGCCTTGAACTGGACAATTTTGGCAAGGCTTCCCAGCACCTGAGCAAGATCGTGCGTGATTTGCAGGAAATGGCCATGATCATTCGCATGATCCCGGTTTCCGGCCTGTTCCGGCGCATGATCCGCCTGGTGCATGATCTCTCGGTCAAGTCAGGTAAGAAGGTCGATCTACAACTCTCCGGTCAAGAAACCGAGGTCGATAAGACGGTTATTGAACAGATTTCAGACCCGCTGGTGCATCTTTTACGTAACTCCTTGGATCACGGCCTGGAAACACCAGACGAGCGTGTAGCCGCCGGCAAGTCGGAAAAAGGAGTGGTTAAGCTTTCGGCTCGGCATCAAGAAGGGGAAGTCTGGATCATCGTTGAGGACGACGGCCGTGGTCTGAATCGGGAGAAGATCCTGAAAAAGGCGGTCAGCAAGGGGTTGGTTGCTGGTGACGGCTCCCAATTGAGCGACAAAGAGGTTTTTAATATGATTTTCCAGGCCGGGTTTTCAACGGCTGAAAAGATTACTGATGTCTCCGGGCGCGGAGTCGGTATGGATGTCGTCAAACAGAATCTAGAAAAAATTAAAGGCAAGATCGAGGTGACCAGCAAGTTGGGCCAGGGCACTCGTATTACCCTGCGTATTCCCCTGACCTTGGCAATTATCGATGGCATGCTGGTACGGGTCGGAGAAACCAAATGTATCCTGCCGCTGTTGTCTATTCGGGAGATCTTTCGCCCGACTCCCGATACGATTACGGTCATGCCGGACGGTCTAGAGCTGGTGCGTGTCCGGGATTGCTTCTATCCTGTGAAACATCTATACAAAATTCTGCAGGATAAGCCTGATTCTGAACAGGTCGTCGATGGGGTGCTGGTGGTTCTTGAACATCAGGACAATACCATCTGCCTGCTGGTCGATGAAATCGTCGGTCAGCAACAAACGGTTATTAAGGGCCTGACTGAATATATCGGTAATGTTGGAGTTGCTTCGGGCTGTACGATTCTTGGTAACGGCGAAGTCTGCTTGATCCTGGATGTTGGCCACCTTACCGAAGGGGCAGGACGAGCCCGCCAGTTGCCGGCATAGACTGTTTAAGATGTAATGTTCTATATTTTATACCCAAGGGGGGGGCATGGCCAATAGCGGTTCCGATTCTGCAGCTCTGATGCCGATTTCCGATGAGGAATTCGAATTACTACGAGGACTGATCTACGAGCGTTTTGGCATCAACCTTACCGATCAAAAGAAGTCCCTTTTAGTAGGGCGCATGCAAAAGCTGTTGCGCAGTACGGGCTATATGAACTTCAAAGCCTATTATGAAGACCTGCTCGGCGACCAGTCCGAAGCAAAGCTGAGCGAACTGGTAGATCGTATTTCTACCAACCATACCTATTTCAATCGGGAGCGAACCCATTTCGATTATTTTTCCCAGACCGCCCTGCCGGCCGTTATTAAGCAGCTGAGAAAGGCTGGGGAAAAAGATCTGCGTGTCTGGTGCGCCGGATGCTCATCGGGTGAAGAGGCCTACATGCTGTTGATGCTCATGCATGAGTATTTGGGCAGCGAATATCCACAGTGGAATTGTGGTTTGTTAGCGACCGATATCTCTTCGCGGGTATTGGATGTCGCTGGTAAAGGGATCTACCCGGAAGATAAAATCCAGGCTCTGCCCCAGCCGTTGCGCAACAAATATGTGCAGCCCGCAGGCAATGGTCAGTTTGCTTTTAGTGATAGTTTGAGGAAAGAGGCGGTTTTTAGACGCTTTAATCTCATGAATGAGAAATTTCCATTCAAAAATCCATTTCATATTATTTTTTGTCGTAATGTCATGATATATTTCGATGCGCCAACTCGTTTGAATTTGGTGAATAAATTCCATCAGTTCATGCATCCCGGTGGTTATCTGTTTATAGGTCACTCGGAAACTCTCGGCCGCCAGCAGAATTTATTCAAGTATCTGGTGCCGGCAGTCTATCAGAAGGAAATTTCTGTATGAGTCGAAAGATTCGCGTCCTGATTGTCGATGATTCTGCGCTGGTGCGCCAGCTTCTGGCCAAAGGTCTGGGCATGGATCCGGAGATTGAAGTCGTTGGAACGGCCTCTGATCCCTATGTGGCTCGCGATAAAATCGTGCAATTGAAGCCGGATGTAATGACGCTCGACGTGGAAATGCCGCGCATGGATGGGGTCGATTTTTTGCGCCGCTTGATGCCGCAATGTCCGATTCCGGTATTGATGGTCAGTTCGCTGACTCAGCGAGGTAAACAGATCACCCTCGATGCGCTGGATGCGGGTGCTGTTGATTTTGTTGCCAAGCCATCGACCGATCTGGCCCGGGGTCTGGCCAGCATGCTGCAGGACTTGCGAGCTAAGGTTAAACAGACTTCCCGTGCCAATGTTTCCCATTGGAAAAACAAACAGGCTGTTCGTTCTGCACCAACCTCCCAGACCCCGCAAAGAGCTTTGGCAGAATCGACCGATAAGGTCGTCGCCATCGGTGCCTCGACCGGAGGTACTGAGGCTATTCGCCAAATGATCACCCAGTTTCCAGTGAGTATGCCCGGGGTAGTTATTGTTCAGCATATGCCAGCTGGTTTTACCAAAATGTTTGCAGATCGTCTCAATCAACTGTGCGCCATGGAGGTTAAGGAAGCTGAGAATGGCGACAGAGTGATGCCTGGGCGGATTCTGGTTAGTCCGGGTGGGTTGCATATGCGGGTCATTCGTTCCGGCGGCCTCTATCAGGTGCATTGCCAAGCTGGCGAAAATGTCAGCGGTCACTGTCCGTCCGTCGATGTGCTGATGCATTCGGTAGCGCAGAATGTTGGTAGCAACGCTGTCGGTGTAATGCTTACCGGCATGGGGTCAGACGGCGCAGCTGGAATGCTGGCTATGCGCGAGGCTGGAGCAAGAAATCTGGCTCAGGATGAAGCGACTTCGGTCGTGTTTGGTATGCCGAAGGTGGCTTATGAGCGGGGTGGAGCAGAGCGTCTTTTGCCATTGGATCGTATCGCGCCTGCTGTTATCGATTTACTTTCAGAGCGGAAATCATGAGTCAATCAATATTGGGAATAGGAGATTACGGCGCCGTCAAACATCCGGGAGGGGAGGTCAAAACCTTTGCCCTTGGGTCCTGTGTGGCGGCTATTTTGCTCGACCCCCGTACCAAAGCGGTAGGGATGGTCCACGTGGCTCTTCCCGATTCGAGCATTAATGAAGCCAAGGCTCGGCAGCGTCCCGGATATTTTGCCGATCTTGGCCTACCTCTGCTGATTCAAGAAATGGCCAGGCTCGGTTCGCCGGGTAACGGTCGCGGTTTGGTGGTTAAGTTGGTCGGTGGTGCATCGATCATGGACCATAACGACACTTTCAACATTGGTAAGCGCAATGTGCTGGCACTGAAAAAATATCTCTGGGCTTATGGCCTAGGACCCTTGGCCGAAGACGTGGGAGGCAATCACAGCCGAACCGTTTCCGTGTTCGTGGATACCGGTAAAGTCATCGTCAATTGCCCCGGACGTGGGCAGTGGGAAGTATGAAAGAAGGTGTTATGAGCAAAGTTGTGGATCGCGAGGCCGTTCGCCAGGCGATTGAAAAATTGCCCCTTTTTTCATCCGCTGCCTTACAGTTGCTGCAGGTGATTTCCGACCCCGATCATGAGCTTGAAGATGTCGTTAAGATTGTCAAGTTCGATTCGGCATTGACCATGCGGGTGCTGAAGGCGGTCAATTCGCCGGTCTATGGCCTGGTGAAGGAGGTTACCTCCATCGATCGGGCTCTCTCCTATCTCGGCGAACGCATGGTGGTCAGTATCGCGGTGCAGGAGAACACCGGCCCGTTGTTTAGCAAGCCCCTTGACGGCTATCAGAGCGAACCGGGTGGTCTTTGGCGCCACGATCTTTTCACTGCAATCGCTTCCCGGGAAGTCGCTCGATATGCCAAGGGGAACTTCGATCTCGATCTGGCCTTTACCGGCGGCCTGTTGCACGATATTGGCAAGTCGATCTTCGCTACCTTTTGGAAAGACGCCTCCCTGGAAGCTCTCGGTCAGATCGAGCAGGGGATCGTCAGTGACTACCTGATGGCCGAACAGGATCTTGCTGGCCTAGATCATACTGAAGTGGGGTATGAGATGGCACGCCATTGGCAGTTGCCTGAATCGTTGCAGGCGGTGATTCTGCATCACCACCACCCTGCTGAAGCCATCGAGTGTATGCAGCCGCTGGTCTATGCCGTGCATGTCGGTGACATTGTTTCCATGATGGCCGGCTGCGATACGGGGAGTGACGGCCTGAAGTATCAGCTTGATCCTGGATATCAGGAATTTTTTAATCTCTCACCGAACGCTCTCGCCGAAATTGTACTGAACTCCGAAGAGGAGTTCAGTAAGGCGGAAGCGTCTTTAGTCAGCCAATAGGAGGAATAAGGAATGAATCGGATCGTCATAGCAGATGACTCAGCAACGGCACGGATGTTTATTCGTCGTTGTCTGGAGATTATCGGTTTGGGCGAGGCTACGCTGATAGAAGCGGAAAATGGTCGCGAAGCTCTGTCCCTGCTTAAAGAGGAAGATACTGATCTGCTGCTGACTGACCTGAATATGCCAGTTATGGATGGAGCGACCCTGCTCAAGTGGGTAAAGAGTAGCCCCCGTTTGCATGATATACCCGTGCTAGTGATCACCAGCGCTGGTAATCCGGCGAAGGAGCAGGAGTTGACAGCACTCGGTGCTTTTGGTGTGTTGAATAAGCCCGTTTCGCCGTCAGTCCTGATGGATGCCCTTCAGTCGTTGATGTCCTGAATAAGGGAGAAACTATGTCGGAAAAACTGGAGCAGGATGTGTGTCGGGCCATAGCCACGACCCTTGAAAATATGGCTTTCATGGAAGTCAGTCAAGAGGTTGAAGGGGCTAAACGTTATCCTGCGGAGGAGATGGCTGTCACCAGGTTGCTGGTTCATGACCCCGTTCAGGGCGAGCTGTATCTACTGATGCCCAAGCCTCTCTTGGCTAAGATTGTTTCCTCAGTCTATATTATGCCAGAGGAAGAGCTCTCAGAACAGATGCTGCTCGATATGCTGGGTGAGCTGATCAACACCGTTGCCGGTCTCTTTTTGAACGCTTATTTGCCTGAAGATCAGACCTATAGCCTGGGCTTGCCTGAGCAGGTGCTCGTTGGCCAGGAAGACAGTCCGTTTGAATTAAAACGATGGGATTTCCAGATAGATAACCATATGTTCTCCCTGGCTTTGGCCGGGGACGGATTTTTTATTGCTGAACAGTCTTAACGAGGTAAGATCATCATTTTCAACAACAGTTAATCTGAGAGGGGAAAATAATGGGGAAAAAAGTACTGATCATCGATGACTCCAACACTATGCGAAAAATCGTCACCCGCTCGCTGCGTCAGGCCGGCCTCGACTTTGAGGCCATTCTTGAGGCGGGCGATGGGCAGGCGGCCCTTGATGTTCTGGCCGGAGAAACGGTCGATATCATCCTTAGCGACATTAATATGCCGGTAATGGACGGTATCGAGTTTTTGCGGCAGAAGCAGGCCGATCCGAAGATCAAGGATATCCCGGTGGTGATGATCACCACGGAAGCAGGATCGGAGATCCTTGACGAAGCCAAGAGTCTTGGCGCCGCCGGCAGCATCAAAAAGCCCTTCACCCCGGACCAGATTCAAGAGACCCTGGGGAGTCTTCTGTAATAAGGAGTTGATCTGTGGATTTGAATAAGAGTATTAGCCAGGCAACTCAGGAAATCTTTCAGACTATGCTGATGATGGAAGCCAGTCCTGGGCAGGCAGTAGCTGAAAGAGCCAAGGGTTTTGTTGATTCCGTTAGCGCTATTGTCGGTATGGCGGGCGCCAACAAGGGGATGTTGGCTATCCATATTCCCGAGGCTACGGCGCTGGTCATTACCAGTAGTTTTTTGATGATGGAAGTAACGGAAGTGGATGATGATGTGAAGGATGCCATTGGCGAGTTAGCCAATATGGTGGCCGGTAGCATCAAGGCTGACTTGACGGAACAGGGTCAGGAATTTAAATTGTCAATCCCTTCGGTGGTGTGCGGCGCAGAATATGAAATCGATTGTCTCACCGACAGCCAAGGGGTGAGCATGCCCTTTTCTATTGAAGGTGGTGAGTTTTTGGTGGAATTTCATCTGCAGAAATAATTTCGCAAGAAATAAGATCTTCCAGTTTGATTGCTCAGGGCTGGGCAGTTTCAGTAAGGATGAAGCTTGTCCGGCCCTGTGTTTTGTCTTGGGGGCTGCAGGCTGTCGACTGCTGTCCGCTTAGTTCGACTGGTTAGGATTCAAATGATGGATGCGTGGATCTTAGACCCTCAAAGGGGTGATGGCGTCGCAAAAAAAATCAGGTCTACGGCGTTACGGAATTTTTTTCAGGATCTCGATATGCTAGATGTAAACATTCACCCCTGGAAAAATATCAGGCCTTGTAGGACGAAATCTTTGCATAGCCATCCTATAAGTTTTTGCGAATGCATCAAAGGTTGTGCCGAAGCACAGCTTGTATGCCGGTGGATAAATTGATAGAGTTGCACCCATGGAAATAGATTCGATCATTACAGATGTTCTTGAGGAAGTGGGCAACAAGGTCGCTATTGGCCTTGGGGGCATGCTCGGTTGCGAACTGGAGCTGCCGGCGCCGACGAGCATCCTGCTCTCCAAAAAGGAGTTTTTCGACCAGTCCCGCAAAAAGCAGGTCATGGTTCGCCTGATCGTCAGCGGTGACCACGATGGCTACATCTACGTTTTCTGTCGGCTCAAGGATGCGGTTCATCTTGGTGGCACCCTCATTATGCTACCGCCAGCCGAACTGGAGGAACGGGTCAAAAAGGAGGCCTTTGGCGAGGAGGAGATTGATTCCTTCGGTGAAATTGCCAATATAGTCTCGGGCGAATTGTGCTCATCCTTTGAGGAGCTTTATCCAGAAAAGCTTCACTTCAAAATGGACGGCTTGGAAGCCCTCGTTCCCTCCAAGATCAAGATGGACGCGCCGGAACCCTTTCCGCCGGGCCTGTATCTCAAAGCCGCTTACCCTGTTGCCCTCGACGGCAAGGCATTGGATGAGCTGGTATTGCTCTTTCCGGCAGCGCTGCTCGGGATAACGGTTCCTGAAGCTCTGGATCTCGAAACAAATCCCAGCGACGATGCAAGGTCGACTTCTGGCCGGTTGGTCAACCCAGAAGAAGCTGCGGCGTTGTTGGGTGAACTTTCGCCGGACAGTAGCTCTGCGGCCGGCGTTGCTGTGGAGACGACCTCGACCGCCAGGCCGGTTCTACCAGGGCAGCCGATCTCCATGGGGGAGGAGCCAACCCTAGCTGGAGCAGAACCGGTTATTCTGGTGGTGGCCATCGACGGTAGTCATGGCCAGACCATCAGTGCCATGATCAATGAGCATGGTTACAAGGCCACCTTGGTCGACCGTAAGGAAAACTTTAAGGATCTGTCGAAGACGCTGAGCAGTAGGGTAAAGGGGCTGGTTCTGGTCATGGACGAGATTGGTGAGCAGAGCTTTTCTGTTGCCATCAAGGTGCGCACTGCCTTTGGCGAGTCGGTCCCCCTGATAGCCGCCGGCAGCCAGTGGACTCGAAGCAAGGTGTTGCAGGCAGTGAAATACGGGGTCTGCGACATTCTGGTGACTCCTGCTAGCGCAGAAGAAGTCCTGGAAAAAGTTGAAGCCCATTTTAAGTCGGTGCAGAATGTCGCGGTGTGATGATCGACGGGTGGGGCGGGTCAGAAAAGCAGTTCGGTCAGGGAGCCGTTCTCTTCTTTTTTGCGTTTGATTTTCTCGATCAGAGTGGTTCGTTTCAGATTAAGAAGTTTGGCGGCTTCGCGCTTGTTACCGCCGGTTAGTGTCAGGGCATGCTGAATCAGCTTGTTCTCAAAGCGGCTTACAGTGGAATTGAAGTCGATTCCTTCACGGTTAAAGGTCATCTGTTCATCGGCAAAATCAACCACATTGTCCTGTGGGTCTTCTTTCCTGCCCTGTTGGTATTTTTCCGGCAGATCCTTCAGTCCCACGCTTTTTCCCGCACAAAAAATCGCCATCCGTTGTACAAGGTTTTCCAACTCCCGCACATTTCCTGGCCATGGGTGGCTGAGCAGCGTCTCGATCGCTATAGGTGAAAACCCTTTCAGTCCCTGTTTCTTATTGCGGTTAGCAATGGCGACAAAGCGCTCGATAAGCAGCGGTACATCCTCTTTGCGGTCTCGTAACGGCGGAATGGTGACGGGTACAACATTCAGGCGATAATAGAGGTCTTCGCGAAACAAGCCGTCTTCGACGGCCTTTTCTAGATTGCGATGGGTTGCGGCCACGATGCGCACATCGACCGGAACCGGTTTGATCCCACCGACCGGTTCAAACTCCTTTTCCTGGATAACTCGCAGCAATTTTGCCTGCAGAGACGGTTTCATATCGCCAATTTCGTCGAGGAAAAGGGTGCCGCCATGGCTGTATTGAATGCGCCCCATCTTCGATTGAGCTGCTCCGGTAAAAGCCCCCTTGACGTAGCCAAACAGTTCGCTTTCCAGAAGGTCTTCTGGAATTGCCGCGCAGTTGACCGGAACAAAGTTCTTGCCCCGTCGAGGCCCTTGGGCATGAACGGCTCGAGCCACCAGTTCTTTGCCTGTTCCACTTTCACCTAATATCAGAACCGAGGCCGTACCTTCTTTGGCAATTTGTTCAATGCACTTGAACAGGTGTTGCATCTTTGACGAATTACCGATAATGCCGTGAAACCCTTCCGTCTTGCGAATCTTGCGGCCCTGGGGTTCGCCGTCGGTCAACAGTTCGTAGTACCTGAATGCTCTTGATGTTGCGATAACGGCCTCTTCAGGGTTGTATGGTGTATTAAGGCAAAAAAAAGCACCTGCCTTGAGTACCTCAACCTGGGCGTTGCGAGCGTCGACTGGGACCCCGGCTAGGACCACGACCTGGGGATTTGCGGTCTGAATCTTCTTTAATAGTTCGATGCCTTTTTTCTGGGGCAGAAAAAGGTCCGATAGCAGTACGCTGATTTCTTCATTAAGGGCAATCTCAACGGCTTCGTCCGGGGTCTTTGCCTCCAGTACCAAGCAGTCGTTCCTGTCCCGTAACAGTACCGCAAGGTCTTCCCGTTTAGAGCTGTCGGCGCTTACCAGAAGAATGCTTCGTAGAGAGTTTTGCTGCATTGTGGTTTATCCGTCGGATTAGGTAAATGTCGGCTGAAGTACCTAGTAAGCCTTCTTTAAAAACTCGTTGCGAAAGGCTAGTGGTTTGTAAATTTAAACACTTAAGGAACTACAAAGGTCTATCCTAACAAAACTTGGCAGGCTAAAAAAGATATTTTTCTATCAAAATGGTCGGAATCGTTTTGAAAGTGAGTCTGAGTGTAAGCCGAATTGCTCGGGGAGATGGTTATGGCCTTGCGTGCCTGGCAAGAGCAGGGCGGTGGGGTTGTTGCCTGAGGGCCTGAGGGTGCCTCAGTTGTCTACTTGGGATAGCTGCCTAACTAAACGAATACCATGCTACTTTGCGCAATGCGGAGATTGATCGTCGCAAGATCTGAGGAAGATTGGAACTAGGGGCATGGGATCCATGGGAGAGATGAATTCCCGTCGGAAGGGTCTCGATACACGGTATTGGAAATGTTTCTGTGCGATTGCGTCCTTTCTCCTTGGCACTGTACAGAGCGAGGTCCGCTTGCTCTAGGAGCTGTGTCGGACTATATCGACAGTTACTGGTTGTGGCGGCGAGTCCGATGCTCACTGTAAGTGGAAATCCGAAATCGTATCTGGTTATTTTTTCACGGAATCTTTCAGCCGCCAGAAAGGCTTGGTCAGGGTCGCATTCCGGCAAAATTACGGCAAATTCCTCGCCTCCATAACGGCACACGATATCTGATCTACGGGCCGATTTTTTCAGTAGATCGGCAAAACATTGCAGTGCTCGGTCCCCAGCCAGGTGGCCATGGGTGTCGTTGATCGTTTTAAAGTGATCCAGGTCCGCAAGAAGCAGAGTTAGGGGCCTGCTTGTGCGATGAGCCAGGGATAGATTTTGGTCGAGGTTCGCATCGAAATAGCCGCGATTGAAGAGTCCCGTCAAGCCATCGGTTACTGCCTTGTGGGCCAAATTCGCTTCAGATCGCCGTAAAAGCTCGATGCGGTGTTTGTTTTTTAGGTGCCAGCCGATCTGCACCCCAGCTTCACGACAACTCAAGTCAAGGGGAAGGCAGTCGCTGGCACCAAGTTCAAGTGCCTTGATGCGATTGTTTTGTGGGTCACGTGGGGTAAAAAGCAGCAGTGGTATGTCATGCCATTCATCCCGTTCCTGAAGTTTGAGCAACAGGGGAGATAGTTCAGAAGCCTTGTGTGGGTAGGGATAACAAATAATGTCGATACGTTGTTCAAGGGCCGTAGCGGTCTGTTGTTTAGTCGCACAATGGACGACTTTCTGGAAAAGTCCAGTGGCCCTTACAGTGCGGGAAATTTCGCTTGCCCCTCTGCTGGTCGGGCTGATGATCATGGCAACATTTTTCATTGTTACAAGCCTTATAAGAAAGCATGTGAGTAATGTCTAGCAGTGTGCTGCGCCTTTTCTTTATTCAGTTAAAAAGCAAAAAAGGTGCCATGTGTAAAGGTGCCATGATTGGGGAGCAAGATTTTAGGGAATGTGGTGAAATCTGGCGAAAAATTGGTAGGTTAGATGGTTTGCTTCAATTGTTGATGTTTTTGTAACTGATAGAAAGAGGGCTGGCGAAATTTTGACAATGGATAATCTTTGGCTGGTTGTGGGGGTGAAAATGACTGCTTTAAGATGTTTTGGTCAAGAAAATGACCTGGGTGTTGAAGAGGGGAGGGGCTGCTCAGGCGTGGAAATTTATGCGGGTAGGATTGGTAGAGGTCTCTGGGGTGGCCGAGGATTTACTGTTGCCGTAGGCGCTGCGGACCAATTGCCGGGTTGCAGGAGATTCTTCGCCTGTTTGTTGCGGGGGCGCGGTGGTTGTCGATGGGAAGTAAGGGAGTGCCAATAATGGTCTGGATTGGACAAGGTTTGGTGTGGATGCTGCGGTGCTTGATGTCGACTGTTCCTGTGAGCTGCTGGCAAGGGACAGGGATTCTTTCGACAGGGTCAGGCGGTCGTTCCCTTGGGTTGTGCTGGTTGCTTTCCGGTTGCCCGCCTGGTCTTGTGTCATCGTTCGTTGGCGGTTGCTGGGGGTTTTACTCGGTTTTTGTACTGAGGAGGAGGCCTGAGGGCTGAGTAGCCCAGAAATCAAGCTCCCAAGTTCGCTGGCGATGTTCATTGAATTAAGCTCCGGTGGAAAAGCTGAAGTCCATCCTGAAGTTGTACCATAACATTCAAAGAGAAAGGGGCAATAGGGTTTCTTGGCGTATTTTTCTAGCTAGTTTTGGCCGTCTGCTTCCCTCATGATCTGGGCGGTAAAAAGATAGATGTCGCAGTCTGCTGCTTGCCAATCGTCTTTTTCTAAACCGGCTTTATGGCAGGTGTGTTGGA
>JAIOSZ010000112.1 GCA_021107335.1 Desulfuromonadaceae bacterium
AAGCTACCGGTGGCGCGCTAACTTGCCGGGAAATTCGATCGGGGAAAAAGCTTTCATGTCCAGAGTGCGTAAGGCTGGCCGGTTTGCTGCTTGAAGAAGTCTTAGAAATGGCGACAGGAGCTTAGAGCCGAGACTTCATGAAATCACGACGTGGCTATACTTCTGGTGCCTAAACATTATACTTATCTTTGGAGGCCCTATGTGGAAGATCCTCAGCTATTTACAAAGACATCTTATTTGGACAATCCCAGCCATGATGCTGGCCGGCTTGGCAACCGGTTATCTGTTGCCGGTGGCGAACCTGAGGAGCACTATTGTGCCTCTGACATTTCTCATGGTTTATCCAATGATGGTCAACCTTCAGATTGACAAAGTTTTTTCCACTGCTGGCCTGCGTTGCCAACTGGTTACCATAATTATCAACTTTGCCCTTATTCCTTTTGTCGCCTACGGACTGGGGCAGTGGTTCTTTGCTGACAGACCCCTGGTGGCCCTTGGTCTGTTGCTGGCCGCTCTGCTGCCGACCAGCGGCATGACCATCACCTGGACCGGTTTTGCCAAAGGAGACATCAATGCAGCCATCAAGATGACCGTCATCGGCTTGGTGGCAGGCTCCATCGCCACGCCCTTCTACGTCCAATTCCTGATGGGGACAGTCATTGAAATTCCCATGCTGCAAGTCTTCAAACAGATTTCGTTGATCGTTTTCATCCCCATGGTGCTCGGTTACCTGACCCAAAAGGGCCTGATTCGTAAGTACGGTCGGGAAGTTTATCAGCGGGATCTGAAAAAGCTTTTCCCCATGGTTTCCACCCTGGGAGTGCTAGGCATCGTCTTCGTTGCCATGGCCCTTAAAGCAGGTAGTATTCTAGCGCAGCCAGAAACCTTGTTGATTTACCTTTATCCCCTGATACTTCTATACATTATCAACTTTGCCTTCAGCACCTTGGTCGGAAAGTTGTTTTTTCCCCGTGGCGAGGGCATTGCCCTTGTCTATGGCACCGTGATGCGTAATCTATCCATCGCTTTGGCCATCGCCATGACCGTGTTCAAGGAGAGCGGAGCAGAGATCGCCATCATCATCGCCCTAGCCTATATCGTTCAGGTCCAGGCAGCGGCCTGGTATGTCAAGTTTTCCGACCGCATCTTCGGCGTTGCCACAGAAGGGTGAGATCATGTCCTTTCCAAACATCCTGCTTTGCATATAAAATAGGGTGAAAGCAACTACTACAGCTTTCCCTTGCTGGAACATCCAAGTAAAGCCTCCAAGAGAGCATCGTGATGAATGGTAACAAGAGCGAAACACTAAAGGTTCATACGCCGACAGATGCTATTCTCGAGAGCATCTCAGACGGGGTTTTTACGGTGGACCTTGAATGGCGCATCACGTCGTTCAACAGAGCCGCCGAAGAGATCACCGGTGTGTCACGCAAGGAAGCGATCGGCCGCCGCTGCTCTGAAGTGTTTCGCTCCAGCATGTGCGGAGCCGCTTGTGCGCTTATGCAAACCTTGAAAACAGGCGAACCCATCATCGGCAAATCCGGGTATATCATCAACGCGGATGGTGACCGTATTCCTATCAGTACTTCCACTGCGGTTCTCCGCGCCGCCGATGGCAGTGTCATCGGCGGCGCAGAGACCTTCCGTGACCTTTCCGAGCTCGAGGAGCTGCGCCATGAACTCGGGGAGAAATTCAGGGTTGGCGATCTGACCAGCCGAAGTCCCCTGATGCAGCGCGTGTTTGAGGTTCTTCCCGCCATTGCCGCCAGCCCTAGTACAGTAATGATTCTCGGAGAAACCGGGACAGGCAAGGAATTGATGGCGCGTACCATCCATGCCCTTAGCCCTCGCAACCGAAAACCGTTTATCGCGGTCAACTGCGGGGCTTTGCCCGATACACTTTTGGAGTCGGAACTGTTCGGCTATAAGGCCGGGGCATTCACTGGCGCGAATAAGGACAAACCGGGCCGTTTTGCGTTGGCCAAAGGAGGAACCCTCTTCCTTGATGAAATTGGCGAGATAAGCCCCGCCCTCCAGGTCAGGTTACTCCGCGTACTGCAGGAACGAACATACGAACCTCTGGGAGGAGTCCGCTCCGAGAGCGCTGATGTTCGGGTCGTCGTGGCGACCAACAAAGACCTGGCCAGACAGATACGCGATGGGCTTTTCCGGGAAGATCTCTATTACCGGGTAAACGTGGTACGTATCGAACTGCCTCCGCTGCGCCGCCGAAAAGAGGATATCCCTCTGATCGTGGACCAGTTCATCACCCGGTTCAATCGGTTGCAGCAAAAATCGGTGCAGGGGATCACCGTGGAAGCCTTATCCTGGCTCATGGCCCACGATTGGCCGGGGAACATCCGCGAATTGGAAAATGTTGTTGAGCGAGCCTTTATTCTGTGCAGCGACGGGGATATTGGACTCGCACACCTGCCCGGGGAATTGACAGCCCATGGTATGGCCGCAAACTCGGATACCGATATACGATCCCTCCACGATATTCTCGACGCCCAAGCCATCCGCACCGCACTTGAACGTAACGCTTTCAATCGGCTGGCTGCGGCGCGAGAGCTCGGCATCCACAAGACCACGCTTTTCCGCAGGATGAAAAAACTAGGTATTTCTCTTCCCGAACAGGACGGCCGAGCCAGCCGCAAGAAATTACAGTAGCCCTTCCGCACCATTGCACCCGCCATAGGGTAGCACAATCGCTACTCTCAACCTCTCCCCCGTTACTTCCACTCTCGACATATCTCCTGCGATACCATCACTTATGGGCTGTTGTGACCATTGGTTGACGTTTGGCACTGCACTTGCTCTATAAAGCAGTATGAACGATGACCAGTACTCAAGGACTCACACGATGAAGATAGCATTTGCCTACTGGGACAGTCGCATCGCGCCGGTTTTTGACACCGTTCGGCAGCTTCATGTCATCGATGTCAAGTTTGGGCAAATTGTCAGCGAAGCGCAAGAAACGCTGTCGGAAGACCTGCCAGTTCGAAAAATACTTCGACTTGTGGAGATGGGTATTGGCACTCTAGTTTGCGGCGCGATTTCCAGGTCGATACACGGGCTGGTCGTCGCTAACGGGATCCAGGTAGTCCCGTTTGTGGCGGGAGATCTTAAAGAGGTCATTCAGGCCTGGCTCAGTGACAACTTAGAGGCCGACATCTTTGCCATGCCGGGGTACTGCGGGCGAAAAGGCCAGCGATTCAGGGGAATGCATGAAGAGTCTCAGGAGGGAAACGTCAGCCGCAATGCGGGCAGAAGGAACCGCACGAACGCAACGCACCTTGCCTCAGGGGCAAAAGCCCGAAGTGTGGAACCGTTACGGCAAGGTAATAACAGACAATCCTTAAGAAAGGAGAAGATGACCATGCCCAGAGGAGATGGAACAGGACCCAAAGGAACAGGTCAAGGCGGTGGACAGGGGCAAGGCCAAGGTGGCCAACCCCCCGGCCGCATGGGTGGCCCGAAGGCGGCAGGCCCCGTTGGCTACTGCGTTTGTCCGCAATGCGGACAGAAAGAACCACATGAACGTGCTGTACCTTGCGTTAAGCGCAAATGCTCGAAGTGTGGCGCTGTTATGACAAGGGAATAACCAACAATCCTTACGAAGGGAGAAAACAACCATGCCAAGAGGAGATGGAACAGGACCGAGAGGAATGGGAGCGATGACTGGGCGTGGAGCTGGATTATGCGCGGAAGTTGGAAGGCCCGGGTACGCCAATCCTGCCCCAGGAGGTGGTTTTGGGA
>JAIOSZ010000169.1 GCA_021107335.1 Desulfuromonadaceae bacterium
ACTGTTAACGATGTCCTGGCACAGTTTTTTATTAACGATGTGTTGGCACTTAACAACTAGTAAAGAAAGTAACTCGGCTGCCGGCCGAGACCGGCGAACTTAATCTTGGAAATTTCGCTTGGTTTTAATCACAAACCAACTCAACGAGTCGAATCCACCGAAAACAAAATCTCCGTTGCCTTCTCCCGTCCCCTTGGGTAAGATGTCGCGGTTATCACAAATACACTAGGCCTTCACCAAGCCTCGAGGATAGACCCATGAAAATCATCGACAACAAACACAGCCTGTGGTCCGCTATCGGCAACACACCGCTGGTGGAACTGAGCCAGATGCACAGTAACCCCCGGGTGCGGATACTTGCCAAACTAGAAGGCAACAATCCCGGCGGCAGCGTTAAAGACCGTCCGGCTAGTTTTATGCTGCAAAAGGCCGAGGAATCTGGCGCCCTGCGTCCGGGTAAAATCATTCTCGAACCGACTTCCGGCAACACCGGCATCGCCTTGGCTATGATCGGTGCCGCCAAGGGCTACCGGGTCAAGCTAGTCATGCCCGGTTGCGTCAGCAGCGAAAGGCGGGCAGTGCTTGAGGCCTACGGTGCAGAAGTCATCCTGTCACCGGCGGCCCAAGCGACAGACGGTGCCATCCGCCTGGCTCACCAGGTTCTTGCCGAGGAACCGGATAAGTATTACATGCCGAATCAGTACGCTAACGAGAACAATCCTCTTTCTCACTATTACACCACTGGCCCGGAGATCTACGCCCAGACCGACGGCAAGATCGACATGTTTGTGGCCGGCATGGGCACCTCTGGTACCCTGATGGGCATGACCCGCTTCCTCAAGGAAAAAGATGCACGCATTCAGGTAATCGGCGTCGAACCGACCCTGGGTCACAAGGTACAGGGGCTGAAAAACATGAAGGAAGCCATCGTACCCGCCATCTACAACGAGTCACAGCTCGACGGCAAGATTGTCATCGACGACGAATTAGCTTTCGAGACAGCCCGTCAACTGGCTGTCAAAGAAGGCGTGTTCGCCGGCATGTCGAGTGGCGCGGCAGTCGCTGGGGCCCTACGCATGGCCGAGCAGATGAGTGAAGGAACCATCGTCACTCTGCTGCCCGACCGCGGGGACCGCTACCTGAGCACCACCCTATTCCGCTCTACCTGCGCCTGCTGCCCGCCTTAATACAATCTTTTGACATCCACTACCGCCCTTCCTAGGTTCCCCTCAGGGCGGTATATTTTCGAACCTTCCTTTGCTTTTCAGAGCACACCGTACCCACCAACCCAGTTTATTTTCCCGCCAATTAAGATCCCCATTGACAAACCATGCGCCAAGCCAGATAATTCGTTAACCTAACTAATTAATTTGCAGGCAAGGTCTATGACTGAAAAAAAGAGAATGAGTGAGATCATCGAACGCGTTGGCCAGGCGCTGGTCAACGCCAAGGTGGACAAACTGAAAAAAATCGGCGCACCTGAAATCAACCTGACCCAGTTTCAGTACATCAGCGTGATCAATCAAAACCAAGATCTGACCTTTACCGACATGGCCCAAGTCCTGAAGCTCAGCAAACCGGCCGTCACCTCGATTATCCACAAGTTGGTCGATCAGGGTTATGTCACCAAGAAACAGTCGGCCGATGACCGGCGGGTGTTTCACATCTACCTGACAGAATCCGGTAAGCAGATTGCCGAAGCCTACGAAGACTCGCGACGGGAGTACGTAAACGGCATCCATCGCCGGCTAAACGATGGCGAGTTCAAACAGCTGCTGGAATTGATGGAAAAGGCTCTGCACTGATTCTTTTTACTGTTTTTTGCAAATCCATCTTATTAAATTCATATTGGGTCCAGACCTCGGCAGGGCTTCTTCCTGCTGCCCCGCCAAAGACCCCTTGAAAGGACAGCTCACCATGGCCAGCCTCCCGATGCGCAATACGGCCGCTCCGAACCTTATGACTCAAATGGGTCGCAGGATCTGCATGACAGTCTGGCTACTGACCCTGCTGTTCATGGCCCTGCCGGCCGCTGCCGCTCCTCTGCGTATCGGTGTAATCATGGATGGTCCCTGGACCGGAAACGCCCCGCTGCTGGAGCTATTCAAGACAGAAGTCATCGCCCTGACCAGTGGCGAATTCCCGATCAGTTTTCCGGCCGGCAAAACCATCACCAGCGACTGGACCATGGCGGGAGTTAAACTAGCAGCCGACCAACTATTGCAAGACCCAGACGTTGACCTGCTTTTGGCTATCGGAGTTCTGACTTCCCACGATCTGGCCCACCGCGGCCCGCTCCCCAAACCGACGGTGGCACCCTTCACCGTCGACCGCGCGATTCAAAACTATCCGTTGCTGCATGAAGCCAGCGGAGTATCCAATTTCTGCTACCTGGCCTCACCCTCTCCGATCCGCCGAGACATCCAGGCCTTTAGTGAACTTCTGCCTTTTAAACGACTGGCGGTCTTGAGCAATCGCCCTTATCTCGATTTCATTCCCGCCCTTACAGACGAGCTTTCTGCCAACCTGGCCAGCAAGGGCATCGCTATGACCTCCGTCGCTGTCGACAGTTCAGCCGAAGCAGCCCTTGCAGACCTGCCGCAAGATATCGATGCGGTTTACGTAACCCCTCTGTTACGCCTGCCGCAGGCAGAACTTAAGCTTTTGATCGAAGGACTCAAGTTGCGGGGCTTGCCGAGTTTTTCCTATTTTGGGCACAGCGAAGTACAGCAGGGCTTTTTGGCTGGCGCCGCGCCCAAGTCGGATTTTCCGCGGCTGGCCCGTCGTACTGCCCTGACGATCCAGAGCATCCTGCTAGGCAAGAATGCCGGTGAACTGCCGGTTTTTTTCTCCCAAGAAGACCGACTCAGTATCAATATGCACACCGCCCGAGCCATCGGCTTTTCCCCCACCTGGGAACAACTTATTGAGGCGGAGTTGATCGCCGA
>JAIOSZ010000342.1 GCA_021107335.1 Desulfuromonadaceae bacterium
ATTCCTGCCCACGCTGTGCGGGTCAGTTGGAGAGTTGGCGGGGCATTGAGGTTGGCCATATCTTCAAGCTCGGCAGCAAATATTCCGAAGCTTTGGGCGCCACGGTTCTCGACGACCAGGGCAAGGACCGGATGCTTTTGATGGGTTGCTATGGCATCGGCATCGGGCGTACGGTAGCCTCGGCCATCGAACAGAACTATGACGATAATGGTATTGTGTTTCCGATGCCCATCGCTCCCTTTCAGGTTTTGATCACTGTGGTCAACCCCAAGGATGAAGCGGTTCTGCAGGCCTCGGACAGTCTCTATCAGGCGCTGCAGCAGGCCGGTGTCGAAGTTCTGCTGGACGATCGGGACGAGCGAGCGGGCAGCAAATTCAAGGATGCCGACTTGCTCGGTATCCCTTTGCGGCTTACGGTGGGATCCCGCGGACTTAAGGAAGAAATGGTTGAATTGCAGCGGCGCAGCGATGGGGAGCGGACCATGCTGCCTCTGGTGGAGGCTGCGGAACGCCTCGCCGAACAGGTTCGCCAAGCTCTGATCCGCTAAGGACGCGTGGTACTTACGGGATACGGGGTGAAAGGAGAAGGGCATGAAACAAACCAGCATCGACAGCAGCGGCCGCATGGCTCTGCCTTTTTATGCTGCGAGGGAACTTGGTAGCTGTTCTCTGGAGCTCGCTTCACACAGCGCCGGTCATCTGCTGGTGATCGATCCCGAAAGTAATGTGCAACTGGCCGGCCGACTGGGTGACATTGCCCTGGTTGATTTGATGTCCTTTTTTAACATGTTTCGCAAAACCGGGGTGCTGTGCCTGGAGTTGAAGGGCGGGCGCAAGGAGATCTACTTCAGGCTGGGTGAGATCGTCTTTGCCACCAGTACCTTTGCCGAAGAGCACCTCTGTGAAATCCTTTACGATCAGGGCAAGCTCGACCGAGATGCGCTGCACAAGGCCAGGCAGTTGGCCGGCAGTCAGGCCCAGATCGGTAAGTGTCTGGTGGATAAGAAGATCATTACCGCCAAGGACCTCTGGCTCGCCAGTCGCTATCAGGTTGAGGTGAGTATTTACAATCTGTTTTTAGCCACGGAAGGCAGCTTCTACTACGAGGAAAAGGAGGTTGAAGAGGATCAGGCGGTACGGCTCTCAACCAATACCCAGAACCTCATCATGGAAGGGTTGCGTCGCATCGATGAGCGAGCTCTTTTCATGCGCCAGATTCGTTCATTGGAAGGCATCCCCATGCCGACGGATAAAGAACCCGGCAGTCTCAGCGAGTCTGAGGGTGCTCTTCTTGAGGTCATCGGCCGGGGCCGACTCAACGTAAAGTCGGTATTGCGGCGTAGTGGCGTGGCCGAGCTCGAGGGTTTGCGCCTGTTGCACCAGTTGATAGGCAAGGGCCTGGTACGCATGGAAGACGCACCGTCCCTCACGATCGGTGGCGACATCGGCGAGATGCTGAAGGTGTTCAACGGTATCTTGGTCCTGCTCTATCGCCGCATTATTGACAAGAACCCACGTTTTAACGACGAGCTGCGCAATTTTTTGCGGGCCGTTCCTTCTCCGTTTTCTTACGTGTTTCGCGACGTCGCGCTCCTCGATGATGGCTCTATGGATGGGGGGCGAGTATTAGCCAACCTAGCTGGTCTCGAAGAGCGGGATAAGAAGAAGTTGCTTGCCGAAGCATTGACGGAGTTGGTCTATATGGAGTGTCACGCTGCCCGCCGCGACTTGGGCAACGCCGCATCGGCGGAATTACTACAACGGGTGCAGGAGATCCCTCGGCGGATCAAGAATATCCTGGAGAGAAAATCATGATAGAGGCAGCACGAAAACGGCTTATTTTTGCCCTGGATGTTGATTCCTGTGCCGTTGCTGAACGTTGGGCGGAGCAGATGCATGACAAGATTGGTTTGTTCAAGGTCGGTAAACAGCTCTTTACCCGCTGTGGACCCGATATCGTCCGTCGCATCCAGGAGCGGGGTGGCGAAGTGTTTCTTGATCTCAAATACCACGATATTCCCAACACCGTGGCCCGTGCGACGGTGGAAGCCTGTCGTCTAGGGGTTAAAATGGTCAACGTACATGCCCTGGGCGGGCCGACCATGATGCGCGAGACGGTTGCCGCAGTGAACCAATATTGCGCTGCTGAGAGCATCGAAAAACCCATTCTTTTAGCGGTGACCATCTTGACTTCGAGTGACCAGGAAACATTGCAATCGGTCGGTATCGATCGGCCTGTGGAGGAGATGGTGTTGCGTCTGGCGCAGCTCGCCCAACAGGCCGGTTTCGATGGTGTGGTGGCTTCGCCTCGGGAAGTGCCTTTGATCCGTCGCGCCTGTGGCAACGGTTTTGTTATTGTTACCCCTGGGGTGCGGCCGGCTTTCGCCAGTGTTGACGACCAGAAGCGCATTACTGCGCCGGCAGAGGCTATAGCCTCCGGTGCCGACTACCTGGTGGTCGGTCGGCCGATTTCCAATGCGTTGGATCCGCGGGAGGCAGCAACGGCAATTCTTGAGGAGATGGCCCATGCGCTGACGGAGTCTGACCGTGGCTGACCTTATCTATGGCATCAATGCGGTAAGTGAAGGGCTGTGCAGTTCACGGAGGCGCCCTTTGTCCTTGTTTCTGCAGCGGGATAGCCAGTCGGCTCGCCTAGTGCAATTGCAGAGGGAGGCGGAGAGTGTCGGAGTGACGGTTAATCGCCGGGACCGACGTGAGCTTGACCGGCTGGTAGGCCATGGTCACCATCAGGGGGCTGTGCTAGAGGTCGAACCCTTCGCCTACCTTTCCCTGGATGACCTGTTAGGTCGCTGGCGGAAGTCAGAAGAGCCGGCATTTTTCGTAATTTTGGACGGCATCACCGACCCCCATAATCTGGGCGCGATTTTGCGCAGTGCCGACGGTGCCGGGTGCCATGGGGTGATTGTGCCCAAGGATCGTGCCTGTCCGGTAACCGGGGTGGTCGATAAGGTTTCCGCCGGTGCTTTAGAGCATGTTCCGCTATGTCAGGTAACCAATCTAGCCCGTACCATCGATGCTTTGCGCAAGGAGGGGGTGTGGGTTTACGGTCTGGCTGGAGAAGAGGGAGCCAGTTCCCTGTATGCCACCGACCTGCGAGGCGATTTAGCCCTGGTGGTCGGCAGCGAAGGGGCTGGGTTGCGCCCCAATACCCGGACTCACTGTGACCTGTTGATAGCGATTCCCCTCAGTGGCAAAGTATCTTCTCTCAATGCGTCGGTAGCAACTTCCGTTGCTTTGTTTGAAGCTGGACGCCAGAGGAGCCTGACTTCTTCCAGTGAATGAGATTGAGTAATTAAGGAAAAAATACCTGAATGTGCTTGACAGGGGCAGCGAAAATATAATATACACAACGCCGTTGCTTGGCATGCGACGATTTTGTTGAAAATGGTCCTTGCAAAGTCGCCC
>JAIOSZ010000340.1 GCA_021107335.1 Desulfuromonadaceae bacterium
AAAGAGAGGAGCGGCATGGGGCAGAGAGAGCCCTTCGACCAGTCGGGCTTAATGGTCGGTGGCAAAATCGATGCAATGTTTACATAGGCTGGCACCTTTCTCCTGGCGAAAAAATGTTTTTAACACTTCATTATCCGTTTGCAGAATATCCGCCAGTACCCGCAGCATCTCCAGCTGGCCGTCAAAAAGTTCATTGGTCTGGGCGACTCCCCTTTGCGAGAAGGGGATGCCCTCCTGGATCTGCTTGCGAAGAACCGGCATCATTTCGCCGACATCCTCGGCCATCAACTGGATATGAGCCAGTACACTCTCTAGCTTCAAACTAAAATCGCGACCAGGCCCTTGCTCCTTTAACAACTGTTCATCCAGACGCTCTGACAGCAGGACAATCTCGTCGTTGACAATTTTCTGAAACTGAAGCATCTCTTCCAGGTCGGCAATTCGCTGGCGATTGAACCCACTACTCGCCTTTTCAACCATAATAATTAAATTCTTCACCACCCCACTAAACAGTCCGAGTTGCTCCTTGACCGATCGCGTTGTCGTCATAACTGGCCTCCCCTAAAATGCTCCTGCCTGCTGTTCAGATCCTCTTTTATTCAACAATAACAGGTTAATCCATGTAGAAAAGCAAGAAGCTTACCCCGCCTGTAAATCTCTTACTGAAACAGCTAGATAATGCGTCCAAAATGCTTGTTATTTGTTAAACACAAAGAAAATAGGGTAAGATTGTGCTTGAACACACATGTGATTAACTCATTTCCTCAAAGGAGAAAATGCCATGCTCAGCCAACCGTTGGTGGACGCATTGAACGAACAGATGAAAAACGAATTTTTTTCCGGCTATCTCTACAAGGCCATGGCAGCCTATTTTGAAGCCGAAGATCTGCCCGGCTTTGCCCACTGGATGAAATTGCAGGCGCTTGAAGAACTCTGCCACGGCGAGAAGTTTTTTAACTATATTTGTGAAGCCGGCGGCCGCGCCGTGCTGCTACCCATCGACGGACCACAGGTCGATTACGACTCACCATTGGACGTATTTGAGTACTCCCTCAAACACGAACAGTTTGTAACCGCCAGCATCAGCAATCTGATGACCCAGGCCAAAAACGAAAACAATCATGCCACGGAAATTTTTCTACAGTGGTTTGTCACCGAACAGGTGGAAGAAGAAGCCAACTTTGGGCTACAACTGAAGAATCTTAAAAGACTCGAAGGTGACGGGCGCGGACTGATGATGATGGACAAGGAACTTGGCCAGCGGGCCTTTGCGGTACCGACAGGGATGAATATCACCGGCGTTTGATTTTCTGCCGCTGATTCTTGCAGTAAAACCAGAGGCCGGACGGAAAAACAATATTCCATCCGGCCTCTCTTTATGGTTAGGAGTTAACGGGGGCCTAGCAGCAAGGTTTCAAAAGAGACATAGGGTTTAAACAGCGGCGTGCCTCCCCCCTCGGAAACAACTTTCAACACTCCCTCCCCATCGAGCACTCGGGCCCCGGCAATGCGAGTCAGGGGCGTACCGGCAAAGACTTCAGGGCAAAAGGGGGCCGAAGGCCCAAGCAACACCGCCTCGCGAGGTCGCCCCAAATCACCCAGCAATTCATCGATGGTACCGGTTACCAAGCTCGTACCAGTAAGGATAGCCACACTACAGGCGGCCAGGACTGAACGGCCCTGCTGCGGCGACAACACACCGGGGCGAGAACTGTCCAGTTCGATGATATCGAGCCGACAGCCGCTTTCTTGCAATCGTTTTACCAGCGGACCGAAATAGCCGACCATAGCGACATGATCCGCCGCCGTGAGCTGCAACCCGTCGACCACCTCTTCTTTACTTGTGGACGATTGCTGCAAACAAGCCAGCAGTGCATTGGCCGTAGCCAGACCGACGGCACGCAGCAGCGGTTGCTCCTTAGCCAGCATTTGCAACAGCTCAACAGCTGAACGCCCGGTCAGGGTGCCGGCCATCTTAAGATGAGAACATCCACCACTTACTGGCGGTGGAGTCCAGGCCAAACCTGTTTGGCCACTATCCAGACGAACAGCCGAATAACCGAGGCCGATGCGAACATCGGCAATACGGGCCTCACCGGCAGTCGCTGCAAGTTGCTTAACTAAGACATTCTGTATGTTCAGTGACATATACCCTCCTGAGTCAACATAGAATCAACCATCTAGAAGTTAATGCCACCTAAACATATCCTCATCGAAAGCCTATGACAAGTATTTCTATTTGCATGGAGTTCACGCGCTGCACACACTAGCGCCATGTACAACCTATGATAGCTTATCGCTACATCCCCTTTTCATACCGCCTGCTTTCCCGCCAGGGCATCACCCAGGGCAACATATCTGCGCAGAAAATATCGACCTTTGGAAAGAATTTTGCTGCCTCATCGAGACCTCCCAGCGGCACAACTGTGACTCCAGAATATAGTTTATTTCGATTGAAAACCGGAGCGCCACAGATGTTACAGAAATTTTTTTCAGCCTTATCAGACATAGCATAGCGGGTCAAAAACTCACTTCCGCCGGTCACCTCGAAGGCTTCATCAGGCACCACCAGGTAGCTGGAGAAAGCACCGCCATTGGCCCTGCGGCAAATGGAGCAATGACAATTGACAACATTAAGCACCTGTCCATCAATTTCAAAAACCACCTTCCCACAATAACAACGACCACTGAATAGTCCTTCCATGAGTTCTCCTTTCAACAGGGCATTCAACCGGAGCTATAAATCCTTCCACAAAACCTTAACTCTTCTAAATACTATCATCCTTGCTACGACCACAAATGGTTCCGGGCGAATCGAATAATCACACACTACTGCCTAATACATAAGCAAATGACATCGCCCCCAGTACACACTAAGCTAACACTCTAACCAGAAACCTTGATTTTCAATAGGTTAGCAACACTGGCAGGTCTCTTGCTTAGTAATAGACGTAAGCTTCCGTCCCAACGATGTGACAAAGCTTGCCCCACCCTTTACTCAAAGGAGTCAGGCTTTGGCACAGAAACCAAAAATCCGCGAACTTCTCGACGAAAGCGCCTGCGCCCACAACAAGAATAAAAAGAGTGCATGCAACGCCCCCACCCCCGGCGCCACCACCGGTGGCTGCGCCTTCGAAGGAGCGCAGATTTCGCTCTTTCCTTACGCCGATGCCGCCCATCTGGTACACGGTCCCATGACCTGCGTCGGCGCCTCCTGGGAGACCCGGCTGACCCACACCAGCCGGCCTGGGCGAGACCTGACTCAGATGGGTTTTACCACAGGCATCTCGACCAACGATGTGGTCTTCGGCGGTGAAGAAAAGTTGCGCCAGGCCATCGACTACATCGTGGAGCACTATGCACCTGAGGCGGTGTTTGTCTACAGCACCTGCGTAACCGCCATGATCGGCGACGATATCGACGCGGTATGCAGGCAGGCCGAACAGACCCACGGTATTCCCATGGTTCCGGTGCACGCTCCCGGATTTGTCGGCAGCAAGAACCTTGGCAGCCGGCTGGCCGGTGAAGCCGTGTTGACGCACCTGATCGGCACGCGGGAGCCGAAAAACACCACCCCCTTCGACATCAATCTGATCGGTGAATACAACGTGACCGGCGACATGTGGCAATACACCCCGCTGCTCGAAGAACTCGGTATTCGCGTACTCTCCACTCTCAGCGGTGACGGCCGGGTGGCAAACATTCGCACCGCCCACCGCGCAAACCTTAATGTGCTGGTCTGCGCCAAGTCGCTGATTTCCCTGCCCCGCAAGATGCAGGAGCGTTACGACATCCCCTTCATCTCCGTCTCCTTCTACGGTAAGCGCGACACCAACGCCTCTATTCTGGCCATTGCCACAGCACTGGGGAATGCTGATCTCATCGAACGCGCCAAGAAACTCATTGCTCGCGAAGAGGATAAACTCGACAAGAAGCTTGCTCCTTATCGGAAAGTTTTCCAGGGCAAAAAGGCGGTACTCAATACCGGTGGCAACAAATCCTGGTCCATCGCCTCGGCTCTGCAGGATCTCGGCTTCGAAGTGGTTGCCACCTCGGTTAAAAAAGCCACTGAGGCCGACAAGGAAAAAGCTAGAGCGACCCTGGGTGAGAAAGGCATCCTGATGACAAATCCAGGGCAAGAGCAGGCGAAAATTATTGACGAGATCGGTGCCCACCTGTTGTTGGCCGGCGGTCGCAGCCTGTTTACCGCCATCAAAAAACGCATCGCCTTTGCCGATGTCAATCAGGAGAAGAAGAAGAGCTATGGCGGCTACGGCGGCCTGCTAAATCTGGCCGAAGATCTCAAGAACGCGCTACAGAATCCGGTCTTTAACAACGTCGCCAGGAGAGCCCCATGGGAGAAATAACGCGCAGACCTACCAAGCCGCTACAGGTCAACCCCTTTCGCCTTTCTCAGCCCATGGGCGCGGCCCTGGCCTTTCTCGGCATCGACCGCTGCATGCCGCTAATGCACGGCGGCATGGGCTGCACCTCCTTTACCAAGGTCTTTCTGACTCGCCATTTTTGCGAGCCGATCGCGATTCAGACCACTGCTGTCACCGATGTTACCGCGGTGCTCGATGGCGGTGACGGCAGTATCGTCGAAGCGGTGGCCAACATCACCAAAAAGGTCACCCCCAGCCTGATCGGCCTGCACAGCACCGGCCTCACCGAAACCAAGGGGGATGACCTGCGCGGGGTCGCCACCCAGGTCGACTATCCCCTGGTCTATGTGCATAGCACCGATTACGAAGGAGGCCTGGAGAGCGGCTGGGGAAAGACCACCAAAGCCCTCATCGAACAGCTGGTTGAACCGACCACAGCAACTCGCACCGATAAAGTTGTGCTACTACCCCACGTGAGCCTCACCCCCATCGAGGTGGAAAAGATCAAGGAGTTCATCGCCCTGTTCGGTTTTGAGGTGCATGCCCTGCCAGACCTCTCTACCTCCCTTGACGGCCATCTGGGAGAGAAACAGAGCGCCCTGAGCAACGGGGGCATTAGCGTCGAAGCTATTAAGGAATTGGCCGATGCCGCGCTGGTGATTTCGGTGGGCGCGTCGATGCAACCGAGCGCCGCAGCACTGCTTAAAAAGAATTCCGGAATTCGCCACCGGCACTGCGCCCACCTGCAGGGACTGGAGGCCACCGATCAACTGGTGGCGACGCTACTCGAAGCCAGCGGACACGAGAAACCTCCCGCCAGCGTTATTCGCTGGCGCAAGCGGCTGCAGGACGCCATGCTCGACAGCCACTTTTCCCTCGGCCAGACCCGCGTCCTGCTTATCGGAGAGCCCGACTTTCTAGCCGGAGCAGGCCAAGTGTTGAGCGAAGCCGGCGCCAAAATAACCCTGGCTGTGGCCACCGTTGATTCGCCCCAGCTCGACGCCATCCCCGCCGACAAAGTAATGGTCGGCGACCTGGAAGATGCCGAGGCGCACCAGGCGAACTATGACCTCATCGTTGGCAACTACCACACCGAAGCGCTGGCCCATCGCTGCGGGAAAAGCCTGGTACTGCGCGGTTATCCCAACTGGGAGATGGTCGGTAATCAATTAAAGAACGACCTTCTTTACGAAGGGGGTGCTTATTTCCTCTGCGAGGTCGCTAACGCTGCCGAAACCATGCGGGCGGCACCCCATTGACTTAAAGGCTGCCCAACCGCACTGGTTCACCTAAAGCCTTAAAGAAAACCCTATAATCAAAGTCAATCGCACGCAGAAAACTTTCGCTGCTTTGCCGTCCTCTGCTCAGCTAAAGATGCACCCTAGCTCCTCTACAATAACTCCTTTCGATGAGCATCTTGTTAACCGCGCGAAAGGATTAAGATTGACTTTATTATAAAACTTTAGCAACATAAAGAAACAGTTTGTGTCTGTTCGGTGGCAAAACTGGAGCAATCCAGTGACGCAAAGCTGCGGGTCCTTCAGGGATAGCCGGGCTACTAAAGAGAAAACCATACGGTTGAATCTTGGCATTAAGCCCGTTTTGCGAATATGCAAAAACGGGCTTATTTGTAATTTGTAGAATTAAATATAAAGGGAGTAGGAGTCACCCGTTGCAATAGATGTCCATCCTGCGGATCCTTTGAAAAGCTGCGGTTCAGGAGGCAATATCAATGCGTTGTACAATCTGGTTAACGATATTGAGCGTTTGGTGCCTTACAGGTACAAGCTTTGCCCTTGAGGTGGTGCGCTTTGCCCCCTTGCCTATGGAAGACCGTGAAACTGTGGTGAAGCAGTTTCGGCCCATGACCGACTATCTGCAACAACACCTCGGCATCTCCATCGAATATGTTTACGCCGACAGTTATGCCAATATTCTTGAAAAGTTCCGTAACGGCGATATTGACTTGGCTTATCTAGGCCCCCTACCCTACGTTGAACTTCGCGGCAGCCATCCTCAAGCTGAGCCCTTGGTTCACTTCAAAGAAGCTTCGGGCCAGACGACTTATACCTGTGGTCTGGCTGTCTTTGCCGATGCAACATTTCCCCTTAAAAACCTAAAAGACAAGAAGCTCGCTTTGACCCAGCCCTTGTCTACCTGCGGTTATCTTTCGGCCAACGGTCTATTGCGCCAACACGGTAGCAGTTTGGAATCTAACTACTATAGTTACCTTGGCAAGCACGATGCGGTTGCCCTAGCTATTGTGCAAGGTCTGTTTGATGCCGGCGGGCTGAAAACAGCTATCGGTAAAAAATATGCTCATCTCGGACTGACCATTATTGATGAAACGGACCCTCTACCTTCCTTTGCTTTGGTGGGCAACAAAGCTACCCTCAAGCCCGAACTACTCAACCAAATTCGCCACGCGCTCATTGCCATAGATCCGAAGGGCAAACATAGAACAATGCTCGCTGACTGGGGTGATAACATCCGTTACGGAACGGTCCCGTCAGACGATACCAATTACGATGTGATTCGCGAACTGCTTGGTAAAGTCACCATTCCCGATGAAGGCAATTTCTAGATGGGAAAACAACTCAAACATCTAGCCGCACGTTATGGCCTTATCGCTGCCATGCTCTCATTGTCTGTCGGGCTCGGTCTGTTTCTGTTTATGAACATGCAAAAAAAACAAACCAGCCATTTTTCTGAACATCAACACACCCTCGATACAGTTTACCGCGCCAGCCTTCAGATGTACCATCTGGCTATAGAAAACTTCTACTCTAGCACCATTAATCGCAACGATATTTTACAACTGCTTGAAACTGCCGTTACCAGCCAAGGTCCACAGCAGGACCTGGCTCGTGGACGACTGTACCGCAAGCTCTTCCCTGCCTATCAGGCCTTCAAAACTGAGATCCCATTACAATTACAATTTTATCTATCGGACGGCACAAGCTTCTTACGTTTTCACAAACCGGACCGCTATGGTGATCCCCTCCTTGAATTCCAGGAGTCGGTCCGTTTGGCCAAGGCTGAAAAGCGCCATGTCCACGGCTTTGAAACCGGGAAAGTGCGTTCCGGTTTTCGCTATGTCTTTCCTTTAATCTACCAAGGCCGCTATCTCGGTAGTGCTGCAGTTAGTGTTACCGCGAAAGGTATTCGCGATGCACTGGCTAAGCTCGACCCCAACCGAGAATATACCTTTCTGGTCAATCGCGACCTGACCCAACCCTATATTTTCCCCGA
>JAIOSZ010000030.1 GCA_021107335.1 Desulfuromonadaceae bacterium
TGCTGACCGCTTTGATCGGCATCGCTAACCTCTACAGCGCCACCTCTTCCGGGTCGACCCTGGCGTTCCCGGTCTATCTTAAACAGATCTACTGGCTGGGGGGAGGAATCCTGCTCGCCGCCATAATAAGCGTTATCGACTATCGGCATCTGCAACATCTCGGCTTTATCCTCTACGCTCTGACCCTGCTGTTGCTGGCGGCAGTGCTGTTGGTCGGCAAGACCTCCATGGGGGCCACCCGCTGGCTCGATCTCGGCGTTTTCAATCTGCAGCCAAGCGAAATCATGAAGATCGTCATCATCATTGCCCTGGCCTGCTACTTCGCCCGCCAAGACACCCTGGCCGCCTATTCCCTGAGCGACCTGTGGCTGCCCTTTCTGTTACTCGGACTGCCGGCGCTGCTGATCATGAAACAACCCGATCTCGGCACCGCCCTCATCGTACTGTTCATCGGCTTTACCATGATTCTGTTCGCCGGCATTCGCAGAGGCACCCTAGCGGCGCTGGCCGTGCTGGCGGTAGGCGGGGCAGGTGGCGGCTGGTTTCTGCTCCACGACTATCAGAAGCAACGCATTCTGACCTTCCTCGCGCCAGAACGAGACCCCCTCGGTTCCGGCTACCATATCATTCAATCGAAAATTGCCATCGGTAGTGGTGGATTCTTCGGCAAGGGTTTCATGCAGGGCACCCAGTCACAGCTCTCTTTTCTGCCAGAACGCCATACCGATTTCGCTTTTTCGGTATTCGCCGAAGAGTGGGGCTTCTGCGGCAGCCTGCTGCTGCTCGGCCTTTATCTATTGATTGTCATCTGGGGCATTTACGTAGCCCGCAACGCCGCCGATCTGTTCGGCACCTTTCTGGCTTTCGGCGTCTCGGCCATGCTGTTCTGGCACATTGTTATTAATCTTGGCATGGTCATCGGCCTGCTACCGGTGGTCGGAGTGCCCCTACCCCTCTTCTCCTACGGGGGTACCAGCATGATCACCACCATGCTTGGAGCCGGCCTGCTGCTCAATGTCAGCATGCGCCGCTTTACCTTTTAACCGTTGCACCCTTGTTTGTGCCCTTACCCGGAATCCGGCACAAGCCTCGGCAGACGATAGACGGTTAACGGGATATCTGAATTGACGATGCTGATCCTGTTTTGCTAAGGTGCTATAGAAGTATCCGAACCTCTTGTTGATCACCAGAGGAAACCATTCATCTCTCTTTTCTTAATAGAAGCTGGCGAGGAACCGAATCCATGGGAAGCCCTGAAACGAGTATCTGGTCCTTTAACCAATGGGCAGAAGACCATCTTGAACTGACTTCCGCCGCCGACGCGGTCAAAGATCTACCGGCCATGGCCGATATCGTCACCGATTTTCTGATGGCCTCGCAGGATCCGGACTGGACCGCCAAAGGACTGGCCATGGTGGTCGCCAAGGATCCAGGTATAGCCGCCTGCGTACTCAGGGTGGCCAATAGTTCTTACTACAGCTTTCAGCGCCAGATCGCCAGCCTTGAAAGCGCCGTTTCAATACTGGGCCTAAAAACCCTTAAGAGCCTGGTTCTAGCCGCCGGCGTAAAGACCATGAACAAACGCTTCGGCCTGATTGAAAAGCTGCTAGTGGAAGACTCGGTCGGCAGCGCCCTGAGCGCTCGGGCCATTGCTCGCCAAGCTGGCAACCTGGACCCAGAGGAAGCCTTTCTGGCCGGGCTAATGCGCCATATCGGCAAGATCGCGATGAACAACATCGCCCCGGAAAGTTACACCGAGATCATTCAGGGGGTTTATAACGAGGAAGGCTCTCTGGCTAACCTAGAACGAAAATACTTTCCTTACACTCACAGCGCCATTGGCGCCGCTCTGCTTAACAGCTGGAACCTTTCCTCCACCCTGGTGGCTAGTACCTTGTTTCACTCGGAACCACCACCGGACGGAGCGTTTGATATAACAACGGAACGTCTGCTTGCGACCGTTAATCTGGCCGGCAGCGTCTGCCAACGCCTTGGTATCGGCCAACGCCTAACCGAGGAATCCCTAGAACTCCTGAGCACCCCCAGTGCGGCTCAACTTGGCCTTGATGAAGCGGCAGTTGAAGCGATACTTGAAGAGGTTTCCGGGGCCTTCGAAGAAACCCGTCAATCTTTTCTTGGCGGTAGCTAGTGCCCAGCCGGACCTTGCGGATGAACTCTGACAAGATTCTGGTTTGGAAACGGAGTGCTTTCTATAAATCCTAGGAAATTAAGTTCTTGCGTGGGACATCGATTCGTCTCACTACTCAGATTTCTCTACCTAGAGTCCATCTGGAAACTTTGGATGGACACAGTGCAGTTTTCATATGGGAAAAGAGTCGTTTCCGGATGAAAACTACCTAGAGTTTTGTGAAAATATCCTGCCAACGAAAGCGGGAGGAATCACGACGCTCCGGCAACAGACAACTGAAACCTGCATAAACAAATCCGAGCAGCATCATCATTTCAAACATGGGCAACCTCTCTCCTGGTGAAGTGTCCCCAGCATGCCCCTGCCATGTGACAGAATATGTCTCACCCTCGTCAAACAGAAACATTATCACACCACTGTAGCCGCTCGAGGCTCGCTAGGGGAGCGGATCAACCGCAGGTCCTGGCCTTACTGCTGCTGAGCACAATGGGCGGTCTGCTCACGGCCCCCTACTTCCCACCACTGCCACTGCCGCTACTCTGGCCCATGCTGCTGGCCCTTATCTGGTGGATACTGCGCAACTCTCGCCTTGCAACGGTCATCCTGGCCGCCTTCTGTATCCTTTTGGCAATGGCCCAATACCAACGACAAATGTCGCCAACGCTGCCGACCGAGCATGTCGCACGGTTGCCCCAGGACCGCCCCTTGACCATCGAAGGCCGAGTGCAGGCGATTCACGGCGGCAACACTCTGCGTATCGACCTCGACACGGAACGATTGGTAACGGGCCAGGTACAGCAAGCCCTTACCGGACGCCTGCGACTGACCATCGGCGAAGGGGATCCTCACCTGCAAAAGGGCCAACGTATTAGGTTTCGCGGCCGCCTGCGAACCCCTGAGCCTTTCGCTACCCCGGGGGAATTCAGTTATCAACGCTATCTGGCTGCGCGGAGCATTTATGTGACCTCCTATCTCGCCAGCGCCGAGACTATCGTGCCCTTCGCCACCCAAAAGGGGACTGGTCTCCTGGCGCGAGTGGCCGCGTTGCGCCACACCATCGGGCAGCATATTGACCGGGCTCTAGCACCTGACCAGCAAGGCCTGGTGCGTGCCTTGATCATCAGTGACCGACAGCTACCGCCATCCCAGCGCCAACAGCTGGCGAACACCGGCCTGTCCCACCTTTTTGCTATCTCGGGCTTGCATCTTGGCCTGCTGGCCCTTTTGCTCTATACGATCGGCCACTGGCTGTATCGACGCAGCGAAAGGCTATTGCTGCTGGCTCCTCCTGGCCGCCTGCTGCCTCTGGTGTTACTGCCTCTACTCTGGCTGTACCTTCAATTGACCGGCAACGCCCTTTCGACCCGCAGGGCCTTTTATATGGCCGTTGTTGGCGCCCTGTTGCTAATTATCGGCCGACGCACCAGACCGCTGCAGGCCTTGGCCAGCGTCGCCCTGATCATGCTCTGCAGCGCCCCCTTAAGTCTCTTCGAACCGGCCTGGCAACTATCTATGGCCGGGGTCAGCGGGATCCTGCTGTTGCTGCCGACCTGGCAACGCACCATCTCCGCCCTGCCCCGATGGTGGCGCTGGCCCATCGGCCTGGCAGCAACCACCCTGGCCGCGACCATTGCCACCACTCCGCTCATTCTTAGCCAATTTCATTTGCTGGCCCCGGCTGGCCTGTTGAACAACCTGCTGGCGGTACCCTTGATCGGTTTTTGCGCGGTACCCCTCGGTTTAAGCGGGGCCTTGCTCGATCCTCTATGGCCATCTGGTGGTGCTGCACTCTTTCAGCTGTGCGGACAAATCTGCCAACTGACTCTGCAGGGGGCCGACCAACTAAGTCAGGGACCGCTGCTCTCAGCCAAGGTCTGCTATCTTTCGCCCCGCATCCTCACTGGCATCGCCATTCTCTGCCTATCACTGCTGGTCCCGCGCTGGACCGGTCGCTGGCTCTACCTGCGCATTCCACTTCTGATGGCAGTACTGTGCTTACTGTTTCTACCGCAAAAAAAGCCACAGACCCTAACGGTCACCGCGCTGAGTGTCGGTCAGGGAGAGGCCATGCTCCTCTCGCAGCCTCAATCCGGTCATTATCTAATCGATGGTGGAGGACTCTACGGCAGCACCTTCGATGTAGGCGCCCGGTTGGTAGCTCCCGCCCTGGCCCGGTTCGGCGTCTCTTCCTTAGAAGCGGTGATCCTCACCCATGACCACCCCGACCACCGTCAGGGCCTGGTAGAAATCCTCAAGTACTTTCCGGTCAGGGCTTTCTGGTCAACCCAGACATTGGCAGAACTCCATCCTGAAATACGCGAACCGATACTGAGGCGGGCCATTCCTCTACGCACCTTTACTGAAGGCTGGACCACACTGAATCAAGGGACACTGGAAGAACTTGCGATATATGCGCCGACACAAAAAGCACCCAAAATCAACGACCGTTCTCTAGTCCTTTATGCCCGTTACGGTCAGGATGGCCTGCTGCTGACCGGTGACCTGGAACGGCAGGGAATCCGCGACTTGCTGGCCCATCCGCCAGGCAGCCCGGTCACCCTGCTTAAACTGCCCCATCACGGCAGTCGCTATTCGGAGCCTTGGCACTTGATGGAATCATTGCACCTTCAACATGTGTTTACCTCCAGTGGACGCCACAATAGTTACGGCCTGCCACACAAGGAAGTTACAGAAGCACTGGCTGAGTATGGACTGAGGTCGAACGACACGGGCCGTGACGGTAGCCTGCGCTTCAGCAGCGACGGTTCTGGCTGGCAGCTGCAGCATTGGCGCAGAGGCCTTTTCCGTTGACAGTCTGACGGGTGATTTGCTAATTTTTGCATTTCATTCCCCTTGGAGAGCTACAGGATGAAAAAAACGACTATTCTGGTTGTTGATAACGAGTCTTCCTTTCGCCATCTCTTCAGCCAGTGCCTCAGCGAAGACGGTTACGAGGTGGAAGCGGTCTCCTCGGGCGAACTGGCTATGAGCCGCATTGCTCAGGGAGAAATCTCCACGGTCGTGACTGACCTGGTCATGTCCGGCATGGATGGCCTTGAGGTGCTGCGCCAGTGCCGCGCCTGTAAAAACCCTCCTGAAGTCATCCTCACCACCAGTCACGGTACCATCGAAACAGCGGTTCAAGCGCTCAAGAACGGCGCCTTTGACTACTTGGTTAAGCCCTTCAACCCTGAAGAACTACGCCATGTAGTGCGCACCAGCCTGGAGCAACGTCGACTGCTTAACGAAAATACTCAACTCAAACTCCAGATTGACCTCTTTCAGCGGGGTCAGCACCTGGCAGCCCTGCTCGACATCGAACAGCTCTTTACCGAAGCATTACATGCGCTGCTTCACGAAGTGGGTGGTGGTCGAGGCATGGCTTTTTTGCCAGCTGAAAACTGCGTCTCCCAAATCATTGCGCTCAATGATCTGACCGAAAACGAAGCGTTGCCTCTGGCCCATGCCTTGCTGCCCACTCTTAAAGGACTCAAGGATTTTCGTTTATTACAGGGCGATGAATTGCCCACCAGCCTTCCTCTGCCAGCGGGCACCCGTTCCCTGTGCCTGCTACCGCTGCTCTATCAAAACCGGCTCGAAGGTCTGCTGGTACTCCTTAACCCAGAGGAAGAAGATTTCCAACAACCACTGCCGCTCCTCAACCTGCTTTTTCTATTGGAACAGATAGCCCTCGGCTTCAGCAATGCCTCTCGCTACAAAGATGTTCGCAAACTCGTTCATACGGACGACTTGACAGGCCTACATAACTATCGCTACCTGCAGATGATCATCGACCAGGAAATTCATCGCGCAGAACGATATGACCTACAGTTCTCTCTGGTTTTTATCGATATCGACCGGTTCAAGACAATCAACGATTCCCACGGCCACCTGGCCGGAAGTCAGGCCCTCAAAGAGGTCGCCGGTCTGCTGCGGCAGAGTGTTCGTGAAGCCGACATTCTGTTCCGTTACGGCGGCGATGAATTTACCGGATTTCTAGCCGAGACGGGAACCGAAGGTGCCGCCATCGTCGCGGAACGTATCCGCCGCAACATCGAACAACACATTTTTTTCGCTGAAAGCGACCATCCAACCCGACTGACGGCAACCGTCGGCTACGCCACCTTTCCCATCGACTCAGCAGATCATCAAGGAATCATTGATCTAGCGGACCGGGCCATGTATGTCGGCAAGAAAGTCCGTAACGTCGTTCGCAGTGCTCAAGAGCTGAACCTTTAACCCACCTTCTGCTGCCGCTCTTCTGCAGTTTCCGGCCTCTCCCATCGGCCCGCAACGGTTACCCAGCACTCCCCCAACAAGGCGAATCGATTTGCCAAAACGGCCGGATTCAGGTATACATGCGGCTGGCTACAAACCGTTATGGTCAAACAACCAGCAACTGGACCATAGAACCAACAAAGGAACGTTCCGTGAACATCACAGGCATTAAAGGCATGAACGATATCCTGCCGGGCGAAATCGCCACCTGGCAGTTTCTTGAACGAGAAGCTCATCGCATCTTTCAAACCTACGGTTTCACCGAAATCCGGGTGCCGGTAGTAGAAAAGACCGAACTCTTTTGTCGTTCCATCGGTGAGACCACCGATATCGTCGAAAAGGAGATGTACACCTTTTCCGATAAGAGCGGTAATTCCCTGACCCTGCGTCCGGAAGGAACCGCTCCGGTGATGCGCTCCTTCATCCAGCAGAAGCTGCACACCCAGGATCCGGTATCCAAGCTCTATTACATGGGGCCCATGTTCCGCTATGAGCGGCCGCAGAAGGGACGCTACCGCCAGTTTCATCAGATTGGTGTCGAAGCCATCGGGGTAGACGATCCGAAAATCGATGCCCAGATTCTGGCCATGCTGTGTAACTATTTCAACGCCGTAGGTATCGACGACGTCGAACTACACATCAATTCCCTAGGCTGCAAGGAATGCCGACCGGCCTATCGCCAAGCTCTGATCGATTACCTGCAGGACCTTCTTGGCGAGCTGTGCAGCGACTGCCAACGTCGTTCTCAGACCAATCCTCTGCGGGTTCTGGATTGCAAGGTTCCGGCCTGCCAGGAGGCAACCGTTACGGCCCCATCGATGCTTGAGCATCTGTGCGGCGGCTGCGACGACCATTTTAAAAAGGTTAAAGACTATCTGCAGGAACTGGCCATTGACTACACCGTTAACGCCCGCATGGTGCGTGGACTCGATTACTACAGCAAGACCACCTTCGAGATGGTAACCAACAGTCTCGGCTCGCAGAACGCCGTTGCCGCCGGCGGTCGTTACGATGGTCTGATCGCGGACCTCGGCGGCCCTGCCCTGCCGGGCATCGGTTTCGCCATGGGCGTCGAACGACTGGTGCTGATGAAGGGCGCCGACCAGCTAGCCGAGCAGCGACTGCCCCTGTTTCTGGCTGCCATGGGGCAAACGGCCAGCGACCGGGCTTTTCTGCTAATGGCCACGCTACAACGGCAGGGTTTGCGCGTTGAAATGGACTATGCCACCAAAAGCCTCAAATCCCAGATGCGACGCGCTGGCAAATTTGGCGCCCGCCTTGTTCTGATCCTCGGCGAAGATGAACTCGCCAGGCAGATGGTTGTTCTGCGGGATATGGACGCCGGAACCCAACAGGAACTCCCCCTGGTCGGCCTCGAGGAACAACTACTGAAGTTGCTGAGTGAAACCGAGCTTGAGCCAGCGGCTGGATAACTTCTTGACCGAAACCGAAGTCGCTTCATATAATTTTGTTTAGCGTCATATCGGCCGAATCAGGAGGCTATTGGGCTTGACGAACCGTAACTAGAAATTAACTGTTTAAGGCCATATTTTCGAGTATTCTAGATTGAATAGCAGAGCTATTTGTTGAGAATGGTCGGAGATATGGACCGATCAGACGAATTTGCAGTCGGTTCATGTCACGGACGATATCTTCCTAACGGCCCCACAATTGTCATCACCAAAGGAGACACCCTTGAACGATATTCTTGGAGATTGGAAAAGAAGCCATTACTGCGGCGACATCTCGGCCGCCGACATCGGCCAGGAGGTCTTCCTCATGGGTTGGGTTCAGCGCCGCCGAGACCATGGCGGGCTGATCTTTATCGACCTGCGCGACCGCGAAGGCATCGCTCAGCTGGCCCTCGATCCTGACCGCGATCCTGACGCCCACGGAAAAGCCGAACTAGTGCGCAATGAATTCGTGGTAGCGGCTCGCGGCATTGTTTCACCCCGTCCCGAAGGTACGGTCAACTCCAAAATGAAGACCGGCGAAGTGGAGGTCGAGGTACGAGAGCTGCGCATCCTCAACAGCGCCCAGACCCCTCCTTTTATGATCGATGAATTTTCTGATGTGGCGGAGAATATTCGCCTCAAACACCGCTATCTCGACCTGCGCCGCGGCCCCCTGCAACGGAACCTGCTGTTGCGTCACCAGGTGAGCAAAACCGTGCGGCGTTATCTGGACGACTCGGGGTTTATCGAAATCGAAACCCCCGTGTTGACCAAAAGCACTCCGGAAGG